>JBKEAS010000081.1:0-3756 GCA_047972635.1 Anaerotignum sp. | reverse complement strand
AAAAATCGTAAATACGCTTTTTTTTCAGGAACCGAACGAATACGATCAGAAGTCAACGCTAAAAATGCCCTTTCATCCATTCCCACAATAACCGCCGTATATATTCGATATCCAATCACGTGAATAAAGGATAGCAAAAGAGATTTTTGTGTTGTTCCTGCCTCATATATTTCTATTTTATAATATCCCGGAAACGCTATTTCATATTCAGTAAAATGGCTATACGCCAAAGCCGAAGCTATCTTTTTGCCATTCACATAAACATCAATGGCAGCCACTGCCTCATACGTATTAAAAAATCTAAGGTAGCTAAAAAGTGTAATGCCTGAAACAATGGGAATTTCTAATTCTTTCACATTTGGTATTTTATTCACTTCCGGATACAAGCGTCGTAAACCATCTGCACCCATTTCCATCGTCAATTGTCCTTCTCGCATTTGCGTAAGTTCTTCTTTCATTAAGGGCAACGGCATAAGCATTTGACTACTTGTTTGAACCTTTGAATATTTCCCTTCCATATCGAAATCCCCACCAATCCTCTTTCTTTTACTATATGAGCGGACAAAATTTTTGTTGAACTACGGTTGTTATCAACTGTGCATACTAAAAAAACAGCAACCATTTTTATGGTCACTGTTTTTTTGAAAATATTTTTTATTTTTTCATTTGCCCCAAGCGTTCTTCAACCTGCTCCAAAATCGCTTTATATTTTTCGCCCTTTGCCTTTTCTTCATCAATCAAAGACTTAGGTGCTTTTGCAACAAAGCCCTGGTTCACAAGTTTCTTTTCAACTCGTTCAATTTCTTGAAGCATTTTATCACGTTCTTTTTCCAATCGTTCAATTTCTTTGGAAATATCAACCAACTCTGCCAAAGGCATATAAATGGTTGCCTCAGAAATTACAACTGAAATTGCATCTTCGTCAATACCATTACGATCATTTTGAACCACAACTTCGCTTGCATAGCCCAATGTCTTAAAGAATGTCTTAGCATTTTCAAAAATATTACGAATTTCTTCGTTTTCAGAAACCACAAACACCTGTACTTTCTTGGAAGGGGCAACATTCATCTCTGCACGAATGTTACGGATATTACGAACTGCTTCCTTGATTGTGTCAATTTCCATTTCATTTTCTTTATAATTCCATTCCTCTTTATACACAGGCCACTCAGAAATCATAATACTTTCTTCCGTATCTTGAATATGCATAAATAATTCCTCTGTAATATAAGGCATAAAAGGATGCAACAACTTCAATGCGTTAATCAAAACAGTTTTCAAAGTCCAAAGTGCAGCCTCTCTTGTCTGGTCCTCTTTATTGTAGAGACGAGGTTTTACCATTTCAATATACCAATCGCAAAATTCGTCCCAAAGGAAATCGTAAATCTTCTGTGCTGCCAAACCTAAATCGTAACGCTCCATGGTTTCAGTAACGTCTTTTGCCAATGTATTTACTTTAGAAAGGATCCACTTATCCGCTGAGGTCAACATCAAAAGTTTCGTTTCTTCGTTATTTTCCATATTCATCATAACAAAACGAGTTGCATTCCAAATTTTATTGCTAAAGTTTCTACAGTTATCCAACTTTTCCCAATAAAAACGCATATCATTACCAGGTGCAGTACCTGTAATCAACATCAAACGCAAAGGATCCGCACCATAGTTTGAAATCACTTCCAAAGGATCAATACCGTTCCCCAAAGATTTGGAGAATTTACGGCCTTGGTCATCACGTATCAATCCATGGATTAGTACATCATGGAATGGAATTTCGCCAACCTGTTCCATAGCACTAAATACCATTCTAACAACCCAGAAGAAAATGATGTCATAGCCTGTAACCAAGGTATTTGTGGGATAAAAATGTTCCATCTCCTCTGTATTTTCTGGCCAACCCAATGTAGAAAAAGGCCATAAAGCGGAACTAAACCATGTATCTAGCGTATCTTCATCCTGTCTAATATTTGCAGAACCACACTTCTCACATTGGTTAGGGGTATTCTTATTTACAGTAATGTGACCACAATCCTCGCAGTAATACGCTGGAATACGGTGCCCCCACCAAAGCTGACGAGAAATACACCAGTCACGAATATTTTCCAACCAATGCATATAAACCTTACCAAAACGATCAGGCACAAAACGAACCTTTTGGTTTTCATATACTTCCATAGCAGGCTTAGCCATTTCTTCCATCTTAACAAACCACTGTAACTTAATCATTGGCTCGATGGTCACATTACAACGCTCATGGCAACCCACTGCATGAGTAATGTCCTCAATACGGATCAAATAGCCTTCTTCTTGCAACTTCATAACAATCGCTTTACGACAATCATAACGATCCATACCTGCATATTCGCCTGCCGACTCATTCATAGTACCATCATCATTCATAACGCTAATACGAGGCAAATCATGACGAGAACCAACTTCAAAGTCATTCGGATCATGCGCAGGTGTAATTTTAACAACACCTGTACCAAATTCACGGTCAACATATTCATCTGCTATAATCGGAATTTCTTTGTTTAACAAAGGCAAAATACACATCTTGCCAATTAAATGCTGATATCTTTCATCCTCTGGATGAACAGCAACCGCAGTATCTCCCAACATTGTTTCCGGCCTTGTAGTTGCCAAACGAAGCTTTTCATCAGAACCAACAACGGGGTAATCAATGTGATAGAAATGTCCTGCAGTATCTATATGGTTTACCTCAGCGTCAGAAATGGTAGTTTGACATTCGGGACACCAGTTAATAATCTTTTCGCCACGATAAACATAACCTTTTTCATACAAACGACAAAACGTCTCCAAAACCGCATCAGAACAACCTTCATCCATCGTAAAACGAACTCTATCCCAATCACAAGAACAGCCCAATTTACGCAACTGATTTAGAATAATACCGCCATATTCTTCTTTCCAATCCCAAGCACGTTCCAAAAAGCCATCACGGCCAACATCATCCTTGGTCAATCCTTCTGACGCCATTTTTTGCACTACTTTCAATTCTGTGGAAATACTTGCATGGTCAATACCGGGAATCCATAAGGCATTAAATCCTGCCATTCTTTTCCAACGAATTAAAATATCTTGCATTGTATTATCTAACGCATGACCCATGTGCAACTGTCCAGTAATATTTGGAGGTGGCATAACGATACAAAAAGGTTTTTTACTCTTGTCTACTTCTGTGTGAAAATATTTTTTTTCCATCCATCTTTGATAAAGTTTTTCTTCAACCACCAACGGGTCAAAATTCTTCTCTAATTCTTTCATAGCTTTTCCTCCTAAGTTTAATATGTCGTATTTTCCTTTGTATCAAACATCCGATGCGGGATTTACGATTTTGTTCGTAAAATAGCAAAACTTTGTCTCTTTCAACAAATTTCATAGCCAAAAGTTCTTTAAAATAAAAAAAGCCTTCATCCCAAAAAGGACGAAAACTCGCGGTACCACCTTCATTTCTGCCTAAAACAGACAGACACTCAATAACCAGTAACGGGGTCAACCGTTTTTACCTACACAGAAAATTCCTTCGGCAAAACAACTCAAAAGCTACATTCTATATCCTATCTTGAAAAGGGCTTACAGCCGATGACCCTTTCTCTCTAGCAAGTATCCGATATATACTCCTCTTTTTCAATGTCTTTTACTTCTTATTATCTTAGAATTTTAGTCAATTCATTTGAATTTGTCAAGTGTTTTTTTAAATTAACTAAAAAAGATAAATAAAACCTATCAACA
>JBKEAS010000299.1:0-2988 GCA_047972635.1 Anaerotignum sp. | reverse complement strand
GCGGCCTTCTGATCCGTAGTCAGACGCTCTATCCAGCTGAGCTACACTCACATAGTTTTTATGAACATTTAATATCATAATGGATTGGGATAAATTTGTCAAGTCTTTCTTTGCAAGTTTTGATAAAAAACCTCCTTTTCTCAAATACAGAAAAGGAGGTTTTTTATTTATGCTTATATACATTAGGGAGGTTTTTTGTGAACTCTTTTGTTCGGTCTAGACTATGCTTCATGATTTTTTTTTG
Source organism: Anaerotignum sp. (assembly GCA_047972635.1). Lineage (GTDB taxonomy): Bacteria > Bacillota > Clostridia > Lachnospirales > Anaerotignaceae > Chakrabartyella. Next base: position 2,744 of record JBKEAS010000299.1, on the reverse strand, counting down.
AGCGGCAGTGAGTTTTTTTGCAGCCTTTACACCTAGCACCAAAGGGATGGCGGAAGTGGATATTTTTTTGGGATGTTCTCCGCTTTGCAAAATTTTGTTATACAATGCTTCAACGCTTGAACAAAATTTTTCTACAGAAAGCTCTTTCATCATCTCAGAACCTGATGTGGACAATCTTTCCTTTAAAGTATGATCTGTGAGGACTTGGTAGAGCAATTCCGGCAAGTCCTCTTTGTTTTGAAACAGTAGTCCTGTTTTGTTATGTGAAACCAGGTTGCTAATGCTAGGATCATCTTTGGCAACAACGACAACGCCGGCTGCCATGGATTCTGCAAAAGTAAGTCCTTGTGTTTCTGACACAGATGCACTACAAAAGACGTCGCCTAGTTGATAGTATTTTCCGATTTCTGTCCAGGGTTTAGCCCCAGTGAAAATAACCCGATCCTCAATTTCCAAAGACTTTGCCATTTGTTCTAGATTGGATTTTTCGGGGCCATCTCCGACGATTACCATTTTAGCCTCTGGCAACCTATGAAATAGGTTTGGCATTGCTTGCAACACTAGGTCAATACTTTTTTCCTTTGCAACCCTACCTAGAGAAAGCACGACAGGCGTGTTTTCTTCAATTCCCAGTGTGCGACGAAGTTCAAGAATTTCGTCACGAGTGAAGTTACTTTTATTAAAGTGTGCCGTATCAATTCCCGTAGGGATGATAGAAATGGGTGTGTTTACGCCATAGCTTAACAAAAGGTCCTGGGTCTTTTTGGTAGGAACAATGACATCTGTTGTGATGTTACAGAAGGCCTTGCTAAAGTCCTTTGCCATTTCGGGGGATATGATATGACCTCCGGCAATGTAGTGGACATAATCTTCATACATCGTATGATAGGTGTGTATCAAGGGGATGCCTTGGGTGGTAGAAATGAATTTCCCCAAAAAGCCCAAGGGAAATTCTGTTTGTGTGTGAACGATATCTAGATTTAGAGAATATATTTTCCTCCAAAGATGAGGTGGACAAAGCAAGGAAGCACGAAACCCTTTGGCAAATAAAAAGGGTAAGCTTGGAATGCGAAAAATATTGGGTTCATCAATTTTTGGTGTGCGAGGGTCTTCGGGGGTAAAAATATAAACATGATGCCCTTTTTTTTCCAAACCTTCAGCCAAGGTACGGATAGAGGTGGCTACACCATTGATTTGTGGAAAGTATGTATCTGAAAAAATTCCTATGTTCATAACTTCTCCTTAGAATGTTTGATTGGTACATATATAATGGATTTTAATATATTTTTGCATATTTATCAACTAAGAAAAGGTTATGAATTTCTAAAGAAATTATTAATTTTCTTATTTCTATCCTTTTATGCTATACTAAAATGAGTATAGATTGGAGAGGCGAATATGGCTAAAACATTGAATGAAAATCAGAGAATTGCTGTAAACCATGAGGATGGACCTATGATGGTCCTAGCTGGACCCGGAAGTGGGAAAACCACGGTCATCCTTTGCAGATTACGTCGTCTTTTGTCGGAAAAAAATGGTTATGACAAGGGTATTTTGGTGGTTACATTTACAAAGGCTGCAGCAACAGAAATGCAGGAGCGGTTTGGCAAACGTGGTGGGGCTGACGTATTGTTTGCCACGTTCCATAGTCTTTTTTTTCGTGTTTTACGTCGTAAATATGGATATGGGTCAGAACAAATTATTGGAGAAGATGAAAAATTTAAACTTTTGCTTGCCGTGTTGGCTGAAAAGAATTGGAGTTTAAATGATCCGGAAGAATTTGTGACACAGTTTATAAAGCAAGCATCGCTTATGAGGAATGAATTGCTTACGCTTGTGGAGTTTTCGCCTGAGGGGATAGAGCAGGATATGTTTCGTCAGCTCTACCGTGCTTATGAGGGCTACAAAGAAAGGCACCAAAAGATAGACTTCGATGATATGCTTATTCAGTGTTATGAGCTTTTTATGGAAGATGGGGACACGCTAGTATTTTGGCAAAAAAAGTTTCCGTACATTATGGTGGATGAGTTTCAAGATGTAAACCGTGTGCAGTATGACTGCTTAAGGCTATTGGCGGCACCAAGAAACAATCTTTTTGTAGTTGGCGATGACGACCAAAGTATTTATAGCTTTCGTGGTTCTAGGCCTGATTTTTTGCTCGAATTTCAAAGGCACTATCCGCATAGTCAGAGTGTTGTTTTGGATGTGAATTATCGTTCGTCGCATCGCATTCTTTCTTTGGCGAGCAAGATTATTGGTGTCAATGAAAACAGATATGACAAGGATCTGAAGGGAGTAAACGGGGAGGGTGAAAAAATTTCATTCTTCTTGGCAGAGGATACGACGATAGAGGCAGAAAAAATCTGCGAAAAAATAGCGGAGCTGCTAGAAGATGGGATTGACTTAAACGAAATCGCTGTCATATACCGTACAAATTTACAAGGTGGTGCATTTGCACGTGCCCTTTACCGTCACGGAATACCATATATCATTCGGGATGGTGGCGGAAATATCTATGACCACTGGATAGCAAAAGATCTTTTGGCATATCTTACGCTTGGAGAAAGTGAGGATGCAGATAGTGCACTTAGGCGTATTATCAATAAGCCCAAGCGGTATATTAGCAAAGATATGTTACAAGAGGCTGAGGGAATGCCATATACTTTGTTACGGAGTTTTTTTGTTTGTCCTTCTTTGCGTAAATGGCAAGAAGAAAGTTTGGAAAACCTTAGAAAAGATTTGGT
>JBKEAS010000294.1:0-6690 GCA_047972635.1 Anaerotignum sp. | reverse complement strand
TATGCTATAATTGGCAAAAGGAGTTGAGAGAGTGCAGCAATTTAACGGATTTTTGCCTGAAACAATAGATTTTTTATGGGAACTTAGAATGAACAACAATAAAGAATGGATGGACGAAAACAGAGGGCGTTACCAAGAGGTATTAAAAGAGCCTTTTGACCGTTTCGGGAAGGAGATGGCAGAATGTTTTACGGCATTTACAGAAGAAAAATTTGACTGGCGGGTTTCAAGGATTAACCGAGATGTGCGTTATTCCAAGGATAAAAGTCCGTATCGGGCTTGTCGTTGGTTGGTTTTGAAGGACCCTAGTTTGGCTGGGACAACATGGAAAACGAAACCTGTGTTTTACTTTGAGTTAATGCCCGAGGGGTATATCCATGGAATGGGATTTTATCAAAGCACGCCGGCATATATGAAGGCATTTCGTAAAAAAATTGATGCAAATCCAAAAACTTTTTTGAATATCATCCAAGACATTCAAAAAAAGAGTGAATTTACTTTAATAGGCGAGGACTATAAAAAGGTTGATGCGTCTGCGTTGCCTACAGAAGTTGCCGCTTGGTACAGCAAGAAACATTTTGCAGTTGTGAAGGAAAGAGGAATTGAGGATTGTTTGTTTGGGGGAGATTTGTCAGAGGAATTGACAAAACAATGGGAGCAATTGATGCCATTATACCAATATTTACAACGTGTGATTGTAGAGGAATGAAGGTATGCCATGCAGAGAAAAAACATCTTCGTTCTTATGTAATAAATATTTTAAAGAGCGTGGTAAACAAAGAATTTTCAAATAGATCAGCAAATTTCTTTTGCCATAATGAAAAGGGGTATCTTTATGAAAAATAAGAAAGTAATAATAACATCAATTATTATAGTTTTGATCGTTGCATTATGGTTTAAAATTGCATATACAGACTATTGCCGTGTTGGTATTGATTGGGATAAGCCTAACTTTTGTATATTAGTAAATGGAGCAAAGGATGGAGGTTCAGGAAAATATATGGGTTTGGGGTATTCTTTTGATATTGACGGATATCTGGACGTGGAAACTGGATACCAAATTGACAAATACACCTTTAAAATATTGGGAATAAGCGTGAAAGAAGATGAAATAAATCATTAAAAGAATTTCTATAACCAGAGCATCTTCTCTTTATATAAAAAAGTTTAAACACCGATGAAATATTAGGTCAGAGGTGGACAAAAAAAGTCCCTTAGGATTTAGGTTCCTAGGGACTTTTTTTTTAATTTGCAAAGGTATTTATCAAAGTTTTTACTGCGTTTTCTTTAATCATTATTTCGCCATGCTCTTTCAAGTGAGCTTTTGCCAATGCTGTCGAAACATGTTTGTCACCAAATTCATCCAAAATCAGCGCTATATTGACATGATGATCTTCCATGGTAGATAAATCGGGTTGCAAAACAAGGAAAAATCTTTGGTTGTTTTTAAACAGACAGCTCTCCCCTTGATAGCAGTTCTCTAGGCGTAGGCTTGCATTTGTTACGTCGTCTAAGCTTTCAAAGGAGAAGATTAGCAAATTTTCTGCATCGTTTGCGGTGGTTTCAGACACGCTAGTGGCGTTCTTTTTTCGCCTGCTTGTTTCGATGTTTTTATACACGACACCTTTGGCGTTCTCGTTTTTATTTTTTTGATCAATTTTTGTAACGATAAGTGTAATTCCATCTGTCCCGGCAGGGCACGCCTCTACCATAAGCGGTGTGTTTTCACTGATGAAATTACATTCAGAGAGGACTTGCTCCATAATATCACGGAATAGAGATTGTGTTTTTTCTGAAGGTGCAATCAAATCTTCTAAATTTAAGTCTCGTTCCATTAAGTCTGCTCTTGTGAGCGTCAACTTTAATTGATTTTCGCTAACACGTTCTATTTTCATAATAATCACTTCCTTATCTTTTTCGTAGAAGAACGGGTCGTGTGATTTCCACTATACATTCTAAATCAAATATAGTATAGTATAATGAATTGGTGGGAAGATGTAAAGAGGGTAATAACGCCAGTTTTCATTAAAATTTGAATAGAAGGAGTGATAGCGGTGTTTAAAAAGAGAATATTGCCAATAATATTGACAATTCTTGCTTGGGCGGGAATGTATTATTATTATTTACCACCACTTAACATTCATTCGCGTGATTGTTGGACATTTGTGGTTGCAGTTGTAATTGTGGGTTTGATTATCAACTGTTGGGCTATAGTTAGTGTGGTGTTTTTGAAAAAAGGCAATGGGCAAATGGTAAGTCATTCAAAAGGAATTAGAAAATTAATGATTGTACCGATTGGTTTATGTGTTATTTATTTTGGCGGTGCATTATTATCGTCTCCAATTTTACGTGCGTCTGAATACAACAAGCTTTTGGATGTGGAAAGTGGCGATTTTGCTACAGATATTCATGAAGTGGACTATAGCAAAATCCCTATTTTGGACAGTGATTCGGCGGCTAGGTTGGCAGAAAGAGAAATGGGCAGCATGGTAGATATGGTTTCTCAATATGAGGTGAGTGATTATTTCAACCAGATCAATTATCAAAACAAGCCGGTGCGTGTTACACCTTTGCGTTACGGGGATTTGATTAAATGGTTGACCAACCGTGATACGGGTATCCCTGGTTATATTAAAATTGACATGGCAACACAAGATGTGGAATTGACCCGTTTGGAAGAAGGGATGAAATATTCTCCTTTTGAACATTTTGGTAGAAACCTCTATCGTTATGTACGTTTCCGTTACCCTACGGAAATGATTAGAAGAATTAATTTTGAAGTGAACGAGGACGGAATGCCTTATTGGGTTTGTTCTGTTGAGGACAAGACGATTGGTCTATTTGGCGGTACGGACATAAAAGGCATCGTTATGGTTAACGCAGTGACAGGCGAGCATCAGTATTACGATGTTGCGGATGTTCCTGTTTGGATTGATAATGTTTATGATGCAAGCCTTTTGATTGAACAATACGATTACTATGGTACCTTAAAAAGAGGCTATATCAACAGTATCTTTGGTCAAAGAGAGTGCTTAACCAGCACAGAAGGGTATAACTATATCGCTTTAGAGGATGATGTTTGGGTTTACACTGGCGTTACCTCTATTGGTGGTGACGAGTCTAATGTTGGGTTTGTGTTGATGAACTCCAGAACGAAGGAAACGAAGTATTACCAGATTTCTGGAGCGAAGGAAATATCAGCCATGTCCTCGGCAGAAGGCCAGGTGCAGCATTTGGGTTATACTGCGACCTTCCCGATTTTGTTAAATATTGCAGATGAACCGACTTATTTCTTGTCGTTGAAAGACGATGCGGGATTGGTTAAGAAGTATGCGATGGTAAATATTCAGAAATACCAGATTGTAGCAATCGGAGATACGGTTAAGGAATGCGAGAAGGCATATCGTGTTTTGATGGCAGGGAATGGAATTGACACAGCAGATAGCAGAGATACCTTGACGCAAGAAGGTGCGATTACTATATTGAAGGATGTTGTCATTGAAGGGAATACTTTCTACTACGTGATGGTTGATGGCAGCGATGAACTTTTTGAGGTAGATGTGAAAGAGCACCTAAATATTTTGAAAAAACAGCTTGGCGACACGATTTCTTTGGAATATGTGACAGAAGCCAATGGTGTGAATACAGTTGTCAAATTAAATTAAAGATTATTCTAGAGCCACTGGATAAATCCAGTGGCTCTTTTATGCGATTTATTACATTTTTTTGAAAAAGAGTTAGTTTTGTTGACACTCATCTTGGATGAATGTAAAATGAGTAGATAGAATGAGATTTTTATGAGCAAAATTATGCGTCACATGATTTAGTGGAGGTAGACAATGAATAGTGATAAAAACGGAAATTTAAATAGTAACACAGACTTAGGTTCTCGGGCAAACGGGAATAATGATAAAGAATATTACGAGGATTTGTATAGCGATTTGCCAAAGGAAGTTGTTGATGTTTTGATGCAGACACACCCTTTGATGAACAAGGATACAACAAGTACACAGGCAACACGTGCAAAAAGACGTTCTGAAAGAGAAGATGTTGAGGAAGTCAAAGAGGCAAGGATGCAACAAGTGGGCAATGAGATTGATGAAATCAGAAGAGCCCCACAACAAGAAGGAGAGCCAACAAGATATGTTTCTCGTTCTGAAAGAAAATTGGGTATGGGGAATAATGTGTCGGCTACAGGGCATAAAATGGAAGAGGACGAGCATGATGATGGTATTCAGTATGTAAGTGTGATGCCTCCTCGGAAAAAATCAAAGATGGTAGAAGAAGTGTCTCAACAGACGATGATGCCCTCTAAACGTAAAAAAGAAAAGAAAGAGGACAATCTGTTTGAGGAGTTTACTTCTCACGGCAGAGGTCGTTATGAAGAGTTTGATTTTGAAGAAAAAGCAAAGCAACAGCATTTGGACAATCTTTATGATGAATACGAGGATGAGGATGAATATGTTGGCGGAATGAATAAGCTGACGATGATTTTGGGCGGTATTGGACTTGTTTTGATTGTATTTTTGATCTTTAGATGTGTTAGCTTAGGAAGCCAATTGGTTGATGCAGAAAACCAAGTGGCGGCTGGACAAGAATTGAGCACAAAGTATGAAGCAGTACAGCTTGAAAAGATGAAACTGGAAGAAGAATTGGCAACATTGCAATCAGGCGGTACAACAGGCGATGCGACTACTACTGATGCAGACGGCGAAGAAGAATCTGTTACAGCTTCTTCAAGCAATACAGGAAGTAGTACGGCAAGTGGCAGCACAGAATATGTGGTTGTTGAGGGCGACACTGCTTGGAGTATTGCGGAAAAAACATTAGGCAATGGTGCCGAATATCAGAAAATTTTAGATGCAAACAATTTGAAAGAAACAGATACCATCGATATTGGAAGAAAGTTGACTATTCCTAAATCGTAAAGGATGGGAGAATAAAAAGATGGAAAACGATCTGCAGAAAAAAACGCTGACAGAGCTTAGAACGATGGCGAAAGAGATGGATATCAAGGCTGTATCTTCGCTTAAAAAAAACGAATTGATTGAAAAAATCATGGAACTAGAGTCTGTGGATTTGCAAAAGGCTGAAGATGTAGCGGAAAAAATGGAATACTGCAGTGAGCCAAAACAAGCGGAAAATAGTCCTAGCGAAAAAGTGGCACAAAAAAGTGACAAGGCTATGGTTATGGAGAACAGTGTGTCTGGCGAGGGGATATTAGAAGTGATGCCGGATGGATTTGGTTTTTTGCGTACACAGAATTTTTTACCTAGCAGCGGAGATATTTATGTATCGCCTTCGCAAATTCGTCGGTTTAACTTAAAAACAGGAGATGCGATCAAAGGGAATGTTCGTGTGGCGAGGGAAACGGAAAAATTCGGCGCACTGTTGTTTGTAAAATCTGTGAACGGCGATCAGCCGGATCAGGCAGCGAAACGCCCTAACTTTGAGGACTTAACGCCAATCTATCCCGAAGAAAAGCTTTCTTTTGAGGTGGGTAAGCATGAACTTTCAGGAAGAATTATTGACCTTTGTGCACCCATTGGCAAGGGGCAAAGGGGAATGATCGTTGCTCCGCCGAAGGTAGGTAAAACCGTTTTGTTGACGGAAATGGCAAACGCTATTACAAAAAATCATAAAGAAGTACATTTGATTGTACTTTTGATTGACGAACGTCCGGAAGAAGTTACTGATATCCAACGCTCCATTGAAGGGGAAAATGTTGACATTGTTTATTCTACTTTCGATGAGCAACCAGAACATCACAAAAGAGTAACAGAGATGGTTTTGGAAAGAGCGAAACGATTGGTAGAACAAGGCAAGGATTTGGTTATTTTGCTTGATAGCTTGACAAGGCTTGCAAGGGCGTATAACCTAACAATTCCCCCGAGTGGAAGAACGCTTTCCGGTGGGCTTGACCCTGCTGCATTATATATGCCAAAACGATTTTTTGGTGCAGCTAGAAATATTGAATTTGGCGGAAGTTTGACAATACTTGCGACAGCATTGGTTGATACGGGAAGCAAAATGGACGAAGTGGTTTTTGAAGAATTTAAGGGTACTGGCAACATGGAATTGGTTTTGGACCGGAAACTTTCTGAAAGACGTATATTCCCTGCAGTTGATATTGTAAAATCCGGAACAAGAAGGGAAGAAAAGTTACTAACAGAGCAAGAGCTTGAATGTAACTTTATACTACGAAAGATGGCAACGAGCATGAGCCAGATGGAAATGGTAGAAGGATTTTATGACTTGATGAAAAAAACCAAGAACAACCAAGAGTTTATGGAGCGATTGCCCGCATGGGAAAAGAATTTGGGTTTGTTTGATAAATGATGGTGAGTTTATACATTTTTTGTTGCAAAGAGAAAAAACTTGTGATACACTACTGATGTTGTCTATAAATAATTGGAATTATTGATCAACAAATCTAAAAAACGAGGTGAAAGAGAATGAGAGAAGGAATACATCCAGAATATAACCAGATCAAGGTTAGATGTAACTGTGGAAATGAGTTTACAACAGGCTCCACAAAGGCAGAAATCGGCGTTGAAGTTTGCTCCAAATGTCACCCTTTCTACACAGGTAGCCAGAAGCTACTTATGGAAGCTGGCGGTAGAGTTGAAAAGTTCAACAGAAAATACGGCAGAAAGTAATTTTTGTCGAAAGATGGGAAAGAAGGATACG
>JBKEAS010000105.1:0-4306 GCA_047972635.1 Anaerotignum sp. | reverse complement strand
GAGAGGAATAATGTTTTATAATACATATATGGAGGTGACTGTGATGGATTGTAACAAAGTTGGGAATTTAATTCATGATTTGAGGAAAGAAAAAGGTCTCACACAGCGAGAACTTGCAGATAAGATGAATATAAGCGATAAAACAATTTCAAAATGGGAACGGGGGCTTGGTTGCCCTGATGTATCTTTGCTCCATGAATTATCGGGTGCATTAAATGTAAATATTGAAAAAATATTGTTGGGTGATTTGGAAGCAAACGGAAGGGATGGCGGAAATATGAAAAAATTAAAATTTTATATGTGTCCAAATTGTGGGAATGTAATGACGGCGACAAGTGAGGCGGAAATGTCTTGCTGTGGTAGAAAACTAGCCCCACTTGTAGCAAAGCCTGTGGATGAGGAACATAACTTGAATGTAGAGGATATGGACAACGACTATTATATTACATTTTCACATGAAATGAAAAAAGAGCATTATATTTGCTTTGTGGCGTATGTTTCGTATGATAAAATTCATTTTGTAAAATTATATCCGGAGCAGGGTGGGGAAGTGAGAATGCCTAGACTTAAGGGCGGAAAATTTTACTTTGGATGTAAGGAACATGGATTATGGATAAAGTAACGAGGAGTGATATACAAGTTTTAACACATGGATTGAAAATGAGCATAGGGCTGCTATGGCTTATATTTGGTATCAAAAAGAACTAAATTCTACTGATGAATAAAGTGGAAGCGAATTTTTTGAAAAAAAAAGAGAGTTAACTAAAGTCAACTCTCTTTTTTTAATTTCATTATTTTAATGTAGTGATGCCAGCAACAAATGCATCGCTTGTAGCTTTCATATCTTCTGTGTAGGTTACAATAAAGGAAACCATGTAGTTGTCTTGTTTGTATAGGTAGTAATCCTGTGCAACCAAACCGCCACTCATTGTAAGTTCCATTTTGTAGAATGTTTTACCAGCGATTTCTACTTCAGATCTACCAACGTCTGCATAATCTAGTTCAGGAACCTGAAGAATAGTTTCGGCTACGATGTTTGCATATTCTTCTTCTGTTGTATCTGGACCACCGGAAACATCTAAGTTTTCATAAACCAACTGAGAGTTAAATGTACCAGTAGAGTTGGTTATCATAAAACCATAAGAGGTTGCAAGGTCTGCAATGTTTTTAAGTGCATCTGTATCTCCCTCTGTTGATTGTGATAAAATATCTGCACCAACACCCATAAGCTGTGCAATTTCTTCGTCAGAGGAGATTGTTGTGTCAGCTGGAGCCGCTATTTTCATGTTTAACCATTCATTTTCAAAGGTAGTGTCATTCCACTGTCCAAGGGTAAATGGTACTGCTGCTGCATCGCCTGCAGGAGCATCTGCTGCATCACCAGAACAACCAGCAAGAGCTGTTGCCATTACTAACATTGAAGCCATCAAAATACTTTTAAACTTTTTCATACATACGCTCCATTTCTTATTTTGTGCATATTTTTCACAATATGCAAGCAATATTATCATAATTACTGTAACACATGATAAAAGAAAATGTCAATTCTAGTAAGAAAATTGTAAGAAAATCCATTTATGAAGGATAAATACAAGATAAAATTTATTATTCGGAGAGTTTTATTGTAAAAATAGACATTTGTGTTTGGTGAGTATGATCTTATTGAAGGAGTGCTCGTTATAGAAAATGGAGAGTGCGGAAAAGGAAGATCATTGTCTTATAAATAACAAAGAAAGCTAGTATTTTAAAGGGTTTAAAAGCTTGGGTGGATATAGCAAAAGGTGTTGACGATATAAAAGAATAGGGCTATACTGAGTAAAAAAACAATGGGGATAAATGCCTTTTTAATAGAAGTAAAGTTCTCCTAGGAGGTTAAAATATGCAAGAAGAAAAAACTGTTTATGTCATTGGGCATAAAAATCCAGATACGGATTCCATCTGTTCAGCGATTGCCTATGCGGCATTGAAAAATAAATTGGAAGAGGGAAAATTCATACCCAAAAGGGCAGGAGAAATTAATAATGAAACAAAATTTGTGTTAGAACATTTTGGGGTAGAGGCACCAGATTTTCTAGAACATGTGGCTACACAAGTAAGTGATGTTACAATAAAAGCGAAATCTGTTGTGAGCAAAGAATTTTCACTCAAAAACGTATGGAACACAATGCGAGATACAGGCGATGCCACTATGGCAGTGGTGCAAGATGGAAAGCTGGAGGGCATTATTTCAGTTAAAGATATTGCTACGGCTAATATGGACGTATATGAAACGCATATCTTAGCCATGTCCAAAACCAAGTACACCAATATTTTGGAGACAATCAACGGCACAATGATTGTAGGGGATAAATCTGATGTTGTTACAAAAGGGAAGTTATTAATCGGTGCTGCAAATCCCGAGCTTTTGGAGTCTTATGTCGATGAAGGCGATATTGTTATAACCGGAAATCGATTTGAGAGCCAGCTTTGTTGTGTTGAAATGAATGCGGGGTGTATTATTGTTTGTATGGGTGCACCAGTTTCTAAAACAATTCAAAAGCTTGCTGAAGAAAAAAACTGTAAGATGATTAGCACACCACACGATACTTATATGACAGCAAGATTAATGAGTCAGAGTACGCCTGTAGGCTATTTTATGCGTAAAGAAAATCTTGTTAGTTTTTACAAGGATGACTTGATTACGGATGTAAAGGCGGTTTTGTCCAAAGTTAGGCATAGAGACTTTCCTGTCTTGGACCACGAGGGCAATTATTATGGAATGCTTTCTAGAAGATCTTTGTTAAATACAGGAAAGAAGAAAATCATTATGGTTGATCATAATGAAAAAACACAAGCGATAGATGGCATTGATGAAGCGGAGGTTGTTGAAATCATCGATCATCATCGTCTAGGTAGTTTGGAAACGGCTTTGCCTGTATATTTTAGAAATCAACCAGTCGGTTGTACTGCTACAATTATTTATTGTATGTATCAAGAAAATGAAATAGAAATCACACCAGAAATAGCAGGGTTATTATGCTCTGCGATATTATCAGACACGTTGATGTTCCGCTCTCCGACTTGCACAGAAAAAGATAAAGTGGCAGCCGCTGCGTTAGCAGATGTAGCGGGGATAGAAATTCAAGATTTTGCAGAAAAAATGTTCCGTGCAGGAAGTAGCTTGGGCGAAAAGGCAACGGAAGAAATTTTTTATCAAGATTTCAAAAAAATAAGTGGTAGTGGTCTGAGTTTTGGCGTTGGGCAGATTACTTCTTTAGATCAAGATGAATTGACACAGCTTCGACCCAAAATAACGGAATACATGAAGTCGGTTGAGGGTAGTTGTGATATTTTATTTTTCTTACTGACAAATATTATAACAGAATCATCGGAATTGGTTTTTGTTGGGGAAAAAGCAAAAGAAGTGGTAGAGGCTTCTTTTTGTGGTACAATTCAAGAGGATAGTTGGATTTTCCTCCCAGAGATGGTTTCGAGAAAAAAACAGTTTGTGCCTAAAATATTAAATGGAATTCAGCAGGTTTTGTGATGAAAAATTATAAAATGATCCTTGCTTATGACGGTGGGCGATATAACGGCTGGCAAAAACAAGGGAACACGGATAATACAATACAAGAAAAACTAGAGGGCATCCTTTCTGCTTTGGCGGGATGCTCTATTGAAGTTTATGGATCGGGCAGAACCGATGCGGGCACCCATGCTTATGGTCAGGTTGCCAATTTTCATATGAATTGGCAAGGCACAATCAAAGAGCTTATGGTGTGTATCAATGAAAAACTACCCGAGGATATTGCCGTCCTTTCTTTGGATGTGGTGCATCCACGGTTTCATAGCAGGTTAAGTGCGAAGAGTAAAGTTTATGAATATACTATTTGGAATAGCCAAAAGCCACCTGTGTTTCACAGGAAATATGTATTTTGGTGCCAAAAGCCTTTAAATATAGAAAGAATGCAAGAGGCAGCAAATGCATTTATCGGGAAGCATGACTTTAAGAGTTTTTGTGCCAACAAACGCATGAAGAAATCTACAGAGCGAACCATTTACGATATCCGCTTTTGTTGTGAAGATGATAAAATTACCATTGCCTATCATGGAGATGGGTTTTTATATCAGATGATTCGAATTTTAACAGGTACGCTGATTGAGGTTGGTGAAGACAAGCTTGAAGTAAAAGAGATGCATTCTATTTTGGCGGCTTTGGATAGAGAAAAAGCCGGTTTTACCGCACCATCAAAAGGGCTTGCATTAAAAGAAGTTTTCTATGAAGAAGGGCAGGCGTAGGATATGATACGAATTACAAACTTAAATT
>JBKEAS010000103.1:0-8686 GCA_047972635.1 Anaerotignum sp. | reverse complement strand
GGGGAACGATTTGAAAAAGATTTTGATTTGCTACATGAAATGGAAAAACAACAACAAAGGAATATAAATCATAGGAAATCATTAGAGGCAGTTGGATATAAAAAAATAGATAGGTGTGGTTTTGAAAAGTAGAATGGCTGAAACAAAAGTCTTTCTTGCTTAAAAGGGATGGAAATCAAGTAATAAAAAAAGCCACTTAAAAAGTGGCTCTTTTTTGCAAAATTACTCAGCACACACGTTGATAGCACGTGTTTTGCGGCTGTCTTTAGGATCAGCTTCTGTTTCGAATGTTACTTTCTGACCTTCGTTCAATGTTTTGAAACCATTTGTCTGGATAGAGGAAAAATGTACGAATACATCGTCTCCACCGTTGTCAGGTGTAATGAAGCCAAATCCTTTTTCTGCGTTAAACCATTTTACTGTACCGTTATTCATGTCAGTACCTCCTAAAAAAATTTTTATCTCGGGCATATAAATAAAAAACTCCTAAAGTGTAGTTCGATAATAATTATCAACTAGCATTTAAGAGTGAATAATCATACTTACGAAACAATATGATTATATCCCAAATAATTCTATCTGTCAATAAAAAATAATTGAGAAATGTGTACGAAAATGTGCGCATGAAACAATAATTAAATAAACGATATGGTAATAAATGGAATTCATGGGGCAATCGGTAGTTTGGTATGCTTTTTTGAATGGGTGTTTCATTTTTTTGTTAATATATAAATATTGAATAGAAAATAAGGATATATTTACGGATGTTGATAAAAAAATTTATATAAATGTTGCGTATGCAACGCATGCATATATAAATAAGATATATAATTTTAAAAAAACATATAAAAATTATTGAGAAAGGATGGGATTATGTATTCGCAAGAGATAGAATCATTAGCAAATGCTTCAAGAAGTAAAATGAATTTCATGAAGACCCGCCCGTTGGGCTATTTTTTGATGTCTATGTTGGCGGGGATATATGTGGGTTTTGGAATTATCTTGATTTTTAGTGTTGGTGGTATGCTAAGTGCTGGAGGTTTTATAGGCACAAAGATTGTCATGGGTGTGAGTTTTGGTATTGCACTTAGTCTTGTTGTGATGGCAGGATCTGAGTTATTTACAGGAAATAACCTTGTCATGGTAGCGGGGTTAAGCAGACGACAAGTCAGTATTTTGGATGCAGTAAAGCTTTGGGTTTTCTGTTGGGTTGGTAACTTAACAGGTTCCATATTGATTGCTGTGATGTATCTGCAAGCGGGGCTTGCGACTGGTGCAGTTGGAGAATTTATTGCAAAAACCTCTGCTGCAAAAATGGCTGCTGCGTCAAATGAGCTGTTTTTTAGGGGGATTCTTTGTAACATGCTCGTATGTTTGGCTGTTTGGTGTGGTAACAAAATGAAAAGCGAATCAGGCAAACTGATTATGATTTTTTGGTGTTTGTTTGCTTTCATTACATCAGGCTATGAGCATAGCATTGCAAATATGACATTGCTTGCGATTGGTGTTTTAAACCCTTTGGGCGAAGCTATTAGCATTGGAGGGTATTTTTATAATTTATTCTTTGTAACAATTGGTAATATGGTAGGTGGAATTTTGTTTGTTGCAGTTCCTTACCTTATTGCTACAAACAAAAAATCTAACGAATAGAGAGAGGTGCTATGATGGGATATGTTTTAACGACAAAACAAGCAAATGAAATGATTGCGCAACTAGCAACCAAGTATCGCTTGTTTGCGCCTAAAACTTTTAAAAGTGAAGGTAGATTTTCTGACACTGATTGTGTAAGATACGGAGAAATTGGTAACATAGAAGAAATTAATTTTGAAAAAAAATCAGAATATTCATTCAAAGAAGCATTGTTGCCGGTAATGCAAACCTTGTTTTATTTTACTGAAAATGTAGTGACAGAACCTAAGGTTAGCGATAAAAAAACAATGATTTTTCTGCGTAGTTGTGACATGCATGCAGTAAAAAGATTGGATGAGATGTATTATAATAATGGTCCTAAGGATTACTATTATAGTCTTTTAAGAGAAAATGTGAAATTTGTTTTAATTGGATGTGACCATAGCTTTGATAATTGTTTTTGTGTGAGCATGGGCTCTAATGTTTCGGAAAATCATGATTTTTCTTTTACCAAAGTACAAGATACATATGAAGTTGACTTGAAAGATACAGAATTTACTGAGTTGTTTGAAAAACTTGGAGCTTCTGCCAGTGAGGTAAACGTACCTTTTGTAACAGAAAACAAGGTGAAGGTTCAAATTGCTGAAAGTTTGAATGCACAAGTAATGAACAGTAAAATGTGGGATGAATATGACTATCGTTGTATCGCTTGTGGTCGTTGTAATTTTGTCTGTCCAACTTGTACTTGCTTCACAATGCAGGATATGTACTATACTGACAATGGAAAAATAGGGGAACGTAGAAGAACATGGGCTTCTTGTATGGTGAACGGATTTACAGATGTAGCAGGTGGTGGCAGTTACCGTAAACAAAATGGACAGCGTATGCGTTTTAAAGTGCTCCATAAAGTTTATGACTTTAAAGTTAGAAATGGATATCATATGTGCATAGGTTGTGGTAGATGTGATGATGTCTGTCCAGAATATATTTCTTTTTCGCATTGTATCAATAAACTTCCAGAGGCAATGAAGGAGGTAACGCAATCATGATTAAAAATGACTATATCCCATTTTCATCTAAAATATTAGAAGTGATAAAACACACCGAGATAGAATTTACCTTTAGAATGGAATATTCAGGAGAAGCAAAGCCAGGTCAATTTTTTGAAGTGTCTATGCCTAAATATGGAGAGGCCCCCATCTCGATTAGTGGTATTGGAGAAAACTTTGTTGACTTGACAATTAGAAAAGTTGGTAAGGTTACTGACGAAGTATTTGAACTTTATGTTGGCGAGTCTTTGCTTTTAAGAGGTCCTTATGGCAATGGATTTGACGTGACAGATTATGAAGGAAAGGAAGTTGTCGTTGTAGCGGGTGGTACAGGGCTATCTCCTGTGCGTGGCGTGGTAGAACATTTTTATAGAAACCCTGATAACTGTGAAAGTATGACTTTGATCTGTGGCTTTAAGTCTCCGGATGATATTTTGTTTACTGCGGATCTTGAAGAATGGAAACAAAATATGGATGTAATTCTAACAGTAGACTCTGCCAAAGAAGGATCTGGATATCAAACAGGATTGGTAACAACATATATTCCGAAATTAGAGATTAAAGATAAAAGCAATGTAGCAGCAGTTGTGGTAGGTCCACCGGCTATGATGAGATTTTCTGTAAAGGCATTTTTGGATTTGGGTATTCCAGAAGAAAATATTTGGATTTCACAAGAAAGAAAAATGTGCTGTGGTTTGGGCAAATGTGGACATTGTAAAATTGGCGATGTGTATGTATGCGTAGATGGACCAGTATTTAATTATGTTAAAGGCAAAGAATTAATCGACTAAGGAGGGATGTTTCAGTGGATCTTAACACCAAGAAATTAAAAAAGAATGCTTTTAGAGTCACAAAGGTTAGAGGGTATACTGCTTCCCGTATTCGTGTTCCGGGCGGACATCTTGAAGTGAAATTCTTGCCCAAAATTCAAGAAATTGCTGATAAATATGGCAATGGTACCATTCATATAACAAGTAGACAGGGTTTTGAAATTCCTGGTATTCCGTTTGAAAAGATGGACGAAGTGAATGTAGCATTACAAAGTTTGATTGAAGGCCTTGAAATCAATCAAGACGATGTAAATGGTGGTTATCCGGCTGCAGGTACAAGAAATATCACAGCTTGTATCGGAAATAAAGTCTGTCCATTTGCTTGTTATGAAACAACAAGATTTGCAAAGAAAATCGAAAAGGCAGTTTTTCCGCATGATTTGCATTTTAAGATTGCGTTGACAGGATGTCCAAATGACTGTGCAAAGGTTCGTATGCATGACTTTGGAATTATGGGTATGACTTTGCCACAGCTTGATCCTTCAAGATGCATTGACTGTAAAGCGTGTGTTAATGCTTGCAAGAAAAAATCAGTGGCGGCATTGAAAACAGAAAATTACCGTCCTGTTAGAAATGAAGAAAGATGCATTGGTTGTGGGGAATGTGTTTTGAATTGTCCGAATATGGCCTGGACAAGAAGTAAAGAGAAATACTATAGACTCACACTGATGGGTAGAACAGGGAAGAAAAATCCTCGTCTTGGCGAAAATTACATTAAATGGGTAGATGAGGATAGCATCATCAAGATTATACAAAATACCTACAAATATGTTACGGAATATATCGATCCCGAAGCTCCAGGTGGAAAAGAGCATATAGGTTATATTATCGACCGTACTGGGTTTGAGGAATTTAAAAAATGGGCTATGGAAGATGTAAAACTCTCTAAAACAGCCGAAGTAACAGATCCGATGTATTGGAGCGGTATTAAGTATTAAAATAAAAAAACACCTTTTGGAAATTTCTAAAAGGTGTTTTTTTATTTTGTAGGTTTGATTGAATAGATGCCATGTGTAGAATTGATTTCTACGTTAAAATATTTTTGAATATTTCCTGTTTCGATCAGTTCTTTGGGTGGCAAAACACATTGCACTTCGCCTTTATCCATTAGAATGATTTTGTCGCTAATTTCCATGGCTGAAATCAGGTCATGTAAAACGAGTATAATTGTTTTTTGTTTTTCATCCCGTAGTTGTTTGACTAGATTTAAAAATCGAACTTGGTATTCAATATCTATAAATGTTGTGGGTTCATCAAACATCACAATCGGAGTGTCTTGTGCAAGAACCATTGCGATGTATGTTCGTTGCACTTCACCCCCAGATAAATGGCTTAAAGAAGTATTGCGATAGGGCTCTAGGTCCATTGTTTGTATTGCATAATCAATCGCCTTGCTATGTGTTTTTGCATCAATGTTTTCGTGTTTTTCCATATAAGGATGGCGACCGTGCAATACAATTTGTTCTACTAGAATATTGGTAATGTTTCTATGTTGTGAAAGGTAGGAAATGTTTTGCGCCCGTGTTCTGGGAGGCATGGATAGTAGATTTTGGCTATCTAACAAGATGGTTCCATCAGTTAGGGTCATTAAGCCTAGGATGGATTTCATCAAAGAGCTTTTTCCACTGCCGTTTTTCCCAATAATTGTGTAGATGTTGTTTGGTTCAAAAGAAAGGGAAATGTTATGCAGGATTTGTTTTTTGCCATAGGTAGCACAAATATTACTTAATTCGAGCATCATAAACTCCTTCCCTTTGTACGAAATAGCATCCAAAAGAATATGGGTGCACCAATAAAAGATAATAGAATACCGACTGGGAGTTCAAATGGTTTAAATATTGTTCTGGCTAACGTGTCACAAAGCAATAATAAACAACTGCCCCATATGATTGTGATGAGGTAAAGTTTTTTTGTCCCGCTTTGTATGATTAACCTTGCACCATGGGGGACAATTAAACCTATGAACCCAATTGTGCCACAAAAGCTGACAGCAGAACCTGCTAAAGCAGCCGAAAAGACAAGGAACAATAAACGCATGGTTTTAACATTAAGCCCTAAAGAATGAGCAACATCATCACCCAAAGAAAGGATTTCAAGTTGTGACATTTTAAAATAAGCGAAAATCAGAACCACAATGATCATGATGCTAGCCGGAATGATTGTATTTATGTTTAGTGCGGATAAACCGCCAATTTTAAAAGAAACATGGTTTGCAATGACATTTGGGAAAAAAGTATATACGCTTTCTGTTAGAGCGTTAAATAGGCTGTTCATAGCGACGCCAAACAGTATAATTGTCATTTTAGAAATACCACTTTTGTTTGATAATAAATAGAGTGCTATAATTACCATAAATGCACCTAAAAAAGCGAACATAGGCTGTAGAATAGGATTACTTGGAAAAAGAGCGGCAGCAAGTACTGTCAAAAAGCCAGCCCCTGAATTTACGCCAATGATATTTGGACCTGCAAGTGGATTTCCCATTAAATTTTGCAAAATTAGCCCGCACGCTGAAAGTGCCGCACCGGCTAAAATTGCACCTAAAATTCTTGGTAATCTTACTAGTATAATAATATCTGCAGTGGGGGTCGCAGCGGCCCCCACCAATATGGCAATTAGAATAAGCAAAGAAAGAAATACAATGCTAAGTAACAAAATGATGTTTTCAAATGTATTATTTTTCGTCTGCCAGATACTCTGCAAGAACTTCATAGCTTTCTCCCCATCGTGTAGTTGGCTTCAAGTGAAATAATTCTTTGTCAAGATAAATCAATTTGTCATTTTTGACTGCATCTAGTGTAGCCCAGATTGGATTTGAACTCATCATATATTCCAGTTGGTTTTTTGCTTCATTGACTTCGCCCATAGAGACAACGAAGATATATTCTGGTTGTTGTGTAACAATTTCTTCAACACTCAAATCAGTGAGTAGAGATTTTTGGCTGTCAGCAATGTTGACGCAACCCAAATCTTTTAGCATTGCCCCAGCCATAGTATTGCTATCTCTTACACTAACCTTGGACTCGGAAGCGCGTAATAAAAGTATTTTTGGAGAAGTTGTTACTTTTTTTGTTTCAATGGTTTGTTCAATTGAACTTTGGATGTTAAGACCATTTTCTTCATATAGGTCTTTTTTGCCAGTGATATCGGTAAAGAAATTTAGAGTGTTTAGATAGTCATCAAATGTTTCGATATCAATAAAGACGCATTGTACCCCTGCTTTTTCAAGAGTATCCGCAATTTGCATATGGCTTTTAATTCCTGGTACAAGGAAAACCAAATCTAACTCGGCAGCTAAAATTGTTTCAACGGAAGGGTCTTTTAAACTTCCCATATCGATAATTTCTTCGGGTAAGTCTATTGTCTCATCGTCAAAAACATCGTTGGTTACGGCGGTTAAAGTACCTCCTGCCAAAGTCCAAATTTTAGCCAAACTTCCAGAGGCAGCCCCCACCTTTTTGAAACTTGTAACGCTAATATCACGGTCAAGTCCGTCTGTAAAGGTTACGGGTGTTGTTAAGGCTGTGCTATTTTCTGTTTGGTTTGCACATCCGAGCACTAAAAAAATGCTTGCCATAAGAATGACGAGTAGTTTTGTTTTTTTCATAATATTCTCTCCTGTGTTTGTATTTTTGTATATATAGTATAATGAAATTTAGCAATGTATTATGTTGCTTGTGCAACATTCAAGATTTTTATTTGCTAAAATACAAACAAATTATTTTTTATGAGAACATTATATGAACAAAAACCAACAGTGCTGTGCAAAATGTAAAGTACCATAATCACAAATGAAAGCAAAAGTATGCTATATCATTGTGTGATTGTGTTAGTAGAACAATTGGTTGCGGAGTCACTGGTCAGGTTTTAAAAGATGGAAGGTGTTTTTATTAAAGTCAAGGATGCCTTCTGAACGCATTTGAGTCAATTCACGTGTTAGAGCACTACGGTCTGCACACAAATAAGTTGCCATTTCAACACGACCCAAAGGAACTTCAAAATGTTCGCAACCATGGTGTTGTGCTTGTATTAAAAGGTAAGTCATTATTTTTTCACGCAGGGTTTTTTTCGAAGTTATTTCGATTTTTTCTATTAAATTAACATTTTTTTTGCTCATAAGTTGTATCATGTTTTTAATCAACAAGTGATGAAAATGACACGATATATTGCAAGTGTGTATAATTTTGTGAAATGGAAGAATTAAAACGGCACAATCTGTGCTTACCAAAAAAGAAACGCTGGTTTCACGAAGATTGCCACAAGCGAAAGTTTCGCCAAAAATTTCTCCGGATTTTAGGTGGACAATCAGTGTTTGGGTACCCCACAAATCTTCTTTAATCATACTTACAGATCCGTTTAAAATAACACCAATGTGTTTTACAGTCTCACCTTGGAGAAAAATGAGTTCTCCCTTTTTAAAATGACGTATATGATGCCCTAAGCAAGTGAGTAAGGCTTTTGTTTCGTCTTTTTTTATTCCTTGGAATAATGGCATTGTTTGAAGTTTCTCAAGATAAATATCATGCACAAAAATCTCCCCTTTAAACTGAGTATAAATTAATTTTTTATATGTTGCAAGTGCAACATATATGTGTTTTAGAAGATTTTTAGAATAGAGAAGTAATTACGTATTTGTGTGGGTTTTGATACAATTTAAAGTGCGAGATATTTTTGAGATGGTATTTTGAAAGGTGTATTAGATTTAGCTAAGATTGGGTTCATTTGAACAAAATGAATAGAAGGAGATTGGGCGTGCAAAGTTGCGATTGGCTTCACCCAGTGAGGCAACAATATAACCATTGCCGTTATCTTCTAGTGCTGTTGCAACAGGCTCAAATTCTACCGTATAATCGCCTACATTTCCTGTAAAGGCACCCGCAGTGGAGGAAAAATCAATGTTATTAATGATTTCTACGTCTTGGTTTGGAATAAGCCCGTTTTCAGTGAGTGCGTATTCCAAAACCATTTGGGGCATACCGCCAAGTCTGCCGCCGATGATGGACTTGCCCTTTAGTGTGTCCCAAGTGAAATTTGGTTCATCTACACGAGAAACAAGAAAGTTACCGGCACGTTGTGTAAGTTGTAAGAAAGCTTTTGGATAATTTTCTTTTCCTTCGTTGTAAACGTAAAATCCAGCCTCGGTGCCTAAAAGAGCAATGTCAGCAGAATTTGAGAGTA
>JBKEAS010000069.1:0-2562 GCA_047972635.1 Anaerotignum sp. | reverse complement strand
ATAATTACATCGGCAAGAATCATCATCAAGCTAGAATAAAGCAAAACACATCCCCACAGTAGTGTATCAATTTATTTCATAACTTTGATGCTCCCTCGGACTCTTTTACCTACTCTATATTCTATATGATTACATCAAAAAAACAAGTGTTTTTTACTCGACAATTTGCATACAAAATATCGTATCCAAAATTTACAAAAAAACTGTATGAGATGCATTGTTTTTTTTGATTTTTTTTTATTTTTTTGTGTAACTAACACGAAAATTCCACAACTTCAGTATTACCCGCTTTTAATCATTTTGACGAAATATCATCAAAAAAAATCAGTTAAAAAAGACAAATTAACCATAATATAACTCATTTTTTACATTTTTACACTTCTATAGATAAACATAGCCAACAAAAAAAATCTGATTTTCTATATTATTTATTTCTTTTCAAAATAAGCGATTAATTTTGTAACTTATTCATAAGAACATTTGTCCCGAACCAGACATACATCCAACCAATTCACATACAATGAAAAAGGCTCCTTTACGGGAGCCCTTCTACTTCTTTATTTAAAATTTGTATATTTTACAACTAATATCGGCATCAAAAGATTTCAGAAATATTTTAATCTAAAATCAGTGCTTTCCACACTCGTGCCCGTCGTGATGATGTTCACCATGATGATGTTCACCATGATGATGCTTACATTTCGTATCTGGGTTATAAACAAGTTTTTCATCCAAATATTCCTGTACTCTTTGATCCGCTTCGCCCGAAACACCAGGAAACAACGCTATTCCTCTTTGCGTCAGTGCATCCTTCGCACCATCACCAATGCCGCCACAAATCACAGCCGAAACATCATGTGCATCTAAAAACTCTGCAAGCAATCCGTGCCCATGCCCATTCGTAGCAACCTCGGCACTCGCTGTAACTGCATTATTTTCCACTGTGTAGATTTTAAACATTTCTGAATGTCCAAAATGCTGAAATACGGTTCCATCTTTATAAGGTACACCAATCATTTTCTTCATAATAATCACCTCAAAATTTCTTTTAAATAGTCAACAAGCAAATTGAATGTACGCTTCCTCAAAAATTCTTACGCATTTTTCTTTAAATCTCTTCATTTTCCTTATCTTTTCTACAACAAAATTCTTCCGATTTTTCGCCACAAGGAAAATTACCACCCTCACAAAGAGCAAAATCTCCGGCTTCAATATAAAGTTCTCTACCATTGACTAAAGCATCCGCTATTTTTTTTCTAGCATCATTATAAATACCCTGTACCGTTGTTCTGGCTATATTCATTTGTGTAGCACATTCTTCTTGCGTATAATCAAATAAATCAATCAACCGAATTGTTTCATACTCGTCCACACCCATAATAATTTGATTTGTGTCATCAATACCATTCATTGGCTTAAAACCAAAATTTCCGGGTAATGAACAAACTTTCCTGCGTTTTCGCGGTCTTGCCATAAAAACTCCTCCATATTCTTGACATATGTTTCTTACTACAGTATATCTCTTATACAAAATGTGTCAAGCATTTCTAACTTATAAAATGCAAACATGTTATAAGGGTTCTCCTTATAGACGTAGTATATCCCTACTCTAGGTAATCTGGCATCGTTGCAAAAAAAAAATTAATATGCTAAACTAAGTACTTATAATTCGTTAAGGAGGAGCTTATGTCACTTTATTGCGTTGTCCTATCTTGTGTCACCATATTCTTCTACAAAGAAGGCAAATCTATGAAACAAATGCATTCCCGTTTATTGTCAGATTTCAATGATGACCCTAACACTGCTAGTCTTGCCGCAAAACAGCTGTTTTTCATTTCAGCTTGCTCCATGATCAGTACCATCTTCATGCTATTTGCCTTACTTAGTAAAAAAAAATCAAATACATCAATAATGCCTATCTTATTTGCAGCATTATCCTTCCTAATTTATAGTTTTGGCTTCATTTGGGGAACGTGGCATTGTTACAAATTAAAACAATCCATGCAGCAGGGTAAATAATTTTAAAATCTTAAAAAGGCAACCTCATGATTGTTATATTCAAAAAGGCAAAAGCGTTTCGCTTTTGCCTTTTTATTTATTCTGCTGTATCTTCAAATAAAAAATCAATTGTGCCCATTTCTTTCGAAACCTTCGCTACAATCACCATCACCTTATCGCCTAAGCGATAGCTTTTACCAGTCTTTCTACCCAAAACCGACATTCGCCTTTCATCAAACTCATAATAATCGTCATCAAGCATAGCCAAAGATACCATACCCTCAACTGTATTTGGCAACTCCACATAGACGCCCCAATTTGTGACCCCTGAAATAATTCCCTGAAACGTCTGACCAATTTTATCCGACATATATTCAACTTTTTTCAGCTGATCTGTATCCCGCTCAGCCTCATCTGCAATACGCTCTCTCTTAGAACAACGTAATGCCATATCCGGCATTTTATTATGATATTCTCTTGCTTGTGCTTCATTCATCTGACCATGCATTACTTTTTTCAGCAATCTATGAATTTCCAAATCGGGATAGCGACGTATGGGTGATG
>JBKEAS010000324.1:0-1694 GCA_047972635.1 Anaerotignum sp. | reverse complement strand
TTTCTTAAATCCCTAAATTCTCCATTTCAAAAGCCAACTCATTGCTGATGAAATTCTCTTCGTTATTGTATTCGTTCCAACCATCCTTGTTCCAAATTTCCACTCTATTGTTAACACCAATGGAAATAACGTCTTTCTTCAATCCTGCATACTCTCTCAGATTTGGCGGAAGATTTATTCTACCTTGATTGTCTAACTCGCATTCAATTGCTCC
This sequence comes from Anaerotignum sp., assembly GCA_047972635.1. Taxonomy (GTDB): domain Bacteria; phylum Bacillota; class Clostridia; order Lachnospirales; family Anaerotignaceae; genus Chakrabartyella. The sequence goes on along the minus strand of JBKEAS010000324.1, from coordinate 1,480 downwards.
AGCAAAGAAAAAACGAACAAATTTCCTTGCCCCACTATTCGTTAATGGAAGTTGTTTCAGTTTATCCTCAAAAATTTCCCATTCACCTTTCGGATACGCGAATAAACAATTATCCAACCCTTTGGTTACAACAAAATGCTCACCTAAGCCATCTCTAAATTTCGAAGGAACAATTAATCGCCCTTTTGCATCAATTGAATGTTGAAATTCACCAAGAAACATTTTGCCGTCACCACCTTTCGCCTATCTAAGAATAAAACAGGTTTTTTACACCATTTCCATCCACTTTCCTCCACTATTATCCACATTGTAATATATTTAGCCTAATAAGACAAGCTTTTCATGAAAAAAAAATTCGCTTTTTTACTGAAAAACCTTGTTATTTTCAGTCTTTTCGCCTAAATGAGTCCTTAGTTCTCATATGTCTATACAAAATAAAACCATTTTTTCCATCAATACCCATTTTCCACCTCAACACCAATCCATACAAAAACCATCCTCACCACCTAATACAATCTTGTTCCATTCCTCCACTTCTCTCCCCAACAAAGCGCTCTACTTTTTTGCAAATAAAAAAAGTGCGGCTTAATTGCCGCACTCAATACTAATTGCTGTAAATACATCTAATATATCGTTTACCTTCAAATCATTTTTTTCTTTTCCCGACTTATCCATAACTATTCCGCCTTTATCCATCATGATTAAGCGATTTCCATATTCAACAGCATACCTTAAATTATGGGTAACCATAATGGCTGTTAGTTTTTTCTCTTTTACTACTTTTCCAGTTAGTTCCATAATGATTTCTGCCGTTTTAGGGTCTAGGGCTGCTGTATGTTCATCCAAAATCAAAAATTCTATAGGCGTAAGAGTTGACATAATCAACGCTGTCGCTTGACGCTGTCCACCCGATAGTGCACCTAATTTTACGTGCATCTTATTTTCCAGTCCTAAGCCCAAAATAGAAAGTTGTTCTTTATAATAATTTTCTCTTGCCTTATTTACCCCAAGAGATAACCCAAACGATTTGCCCTTATTATCTGCCAAAGACATATTTTCAAGCATCGTTAAGTTTGGTGCAGTACCCATGGAAGGATTTTGATACACACGCCCAATGGAACGGTATCTTTTAAAATCTTTCCATTTGGCAATATCCTCGCCACCAACCAAAACCTCGCCACCTTCAATCGGGATGCTTCCGCAAATGATATTAAGCATAGAAGTTTTTCCACTGCCATTACTCCCTACGATAGAAACAAACTGACCGTCAGAAACAGTAAGATTGAATTTATCAAACAAGCACGTCTCCGTCACTTGCCCGGAATTAAATATTTTTGTGACATCCTTTAACTCAAGCATGGCTTGCACCACCCTTCACTTTGTCACCCAAAACAAGAACCGCCAAAAATAACACTGCCGTTGCCAATTTTAACAAGTTTGCCGGAAGCCCCATTGTAATCGCAATTTGGATACAAATTTT
>JBKEAS010000057.1:0-11444 GCA_047972635.1 Anaerotignum sp. | reverse complement strand
ATTGTGGTATAACAACCATTTCTAAAATTTCTGAACTCTTTTGCCTAAGCAAAAGCAGTATGTCTTTGACAATGTCAAAAATGGTTGCAAAAGGATATCTGACCAAAGAAATTCCACTTGACGGCGACGATGGACGAAAAATTTATTTTTCTCTAACCCCAAAAGCCCTTTCTGCTTTGGCAACAACAGAAAAAGCCATCATGGAAATTGCGGGCAAACAATTCGATTCTTTAACCGAAGAAAAAAAATTAGCCTTATATGACCATTTAACTAAGATTAATCATTTATTAACAGGAGGATCTGAACAATGAAGAAACAACTTATGCTCTTAACCCTTTGCACCGCCCTTTTGGCTGGGTGTGGCAAAGAAGCACCCGTAGAAGAAGAACCAACTTTGCGTAGTGTGGAAGTGGCTACCCTAGGCACAGATTCCATTGCAAATAGCTTCTCTTACACAGGAAAAGCAGCCCCTTCCAAAGAAATCTCCGTTGTCCCAACGGTTCCGGGCAAAGTGCTAAGTTATAACTTTGAAGTTGGCGATAGCGTAAGAGAAGGTCAGGTTCTTTTTAGCGTTGACTCCTCCAGTTATTCTGATCAGTTACGTAGCGTGGATGCCAACTATAACGCATCTATGTTAAACCTACAAAATGCAGAAAAACTCTATAACAACAATAAGGTTCTTTTTGAAGAAGGCATCATTTCTCAAGCAGAGCTAGACCAACTTGCGCTTGCTTACGAATCTGCAAAGGCAAGTATTGAAGCGCTTGAAGTAAACCGCGATATTTTGAAAAAAAATATGGGCGATTGCACCGTAACCTCACCCATGTCTGGTGTGATTGTTAGCCGTAGCATCGAAAGAGGTAGTTTTGCAAGCCAAACCTCACCTGCTTATGTGATTATGGACTTATCTACAATCAAAGTTGAGGTTGGTGTATCAGAACAAACTGTAAATACCATCAAAATTGGCGATTCGGTACAGGTAACAATGACAGCTGCCTCCGACACACCTTTGACCGGTAAAGTTTCAACCATTAGCCCTGCTGCAAGCCAAACAGGTACATATTCCGTTAGCGTTACGTTAGGTAACGCAGATGGTGCAATCAAATCTGGTATGTTGGCAGAAGTAACCTTTGTAAAAGAAAAAGCTGACGACGCATTGATATTACCAAGAAGTGCAGTCCTTACAAAAGATGGCGAAACTTACGTTTTTGTAATCCAAAACGATACAGCAGTGAAAACACCTGTAACCGTTGGCATCGACACAGGTGAAACCATCCAAATCACCTCCGAATTGCCGGAAGGTACACAAGTTGTGACACGTGGTCAAACCTATATTTCCGACGGAGAAAAAGTGACAATTTCAGAGCCCGTTGTTGCTGAAAAAATAACCACAGAAGAAGACACGGCAAAGGAGGAATAATCCATGTTATCTAGAATTTCCATCCGCCGCCCCATAACCACCATCATGATGACTATCATGATCGCTTTGGCAGGTATTGTAGCTTATAGTAGTTTAAACTTGGCATTGATGCCAAACGTAGATATCCCAGTTGTATTGGTTAGCACAACTTATGTAGGTGCAGGCCCTGAAGAAATTGAAAACTTGGTTTCAAAGCCCTTAGAAGAAGCATTGGGCACCGTAAATAACATGGAAACCATCACCTCAGTATCAAATGGCGACAGTTCCATGGTTGTGGTACAGTTTGTTGATGGTACAGATATTGACATGGCATCCTTGGATTTACGAGAGGTGTTAGACCAAACAAAATCCCAATTGCCAGACGATGTCAGTGATCCTGTCATCTTTAAAATAGACATGAACGCAGTACCCATTTACTTGGGTGTTACTTCTGACAAATTGGACCTAACAGGTCTTAACACCTTGATCGAGGACACAATCGCTCCTCGTTTGGAGCGTATTGAAGGCGTTGCGTCCCTCGATTTATTTGGTGGGATTGAAGAAGAAATAGAAATCGTCCTAGATCCTGTAAAACTAGCTGGCTATAACTTGAACGCATACTCCATTTCCCAAGTTTTAGCATCAGAAAATACAAATTTACCTTCAAGCAGCCTCTCACAGGGTGAAGATAAAGTACAATTGCGTACTATGGGCCAGTTTTCTTCCATAGAAGAAATTGAGACACTTCCCATCACTACCCCTACAGGTGCAACCATCAGACTAAGTGATGTAGCAACGGTAGAAGAAGTACAAAAAGAAATCTCCACTGTTTCTTATGTTGATGGTCAACAAGGTATGCTGATCAACGTAAATAAGCAGTCTACAGCAAACTTGGTTAAGACAAGCGAAAAATTACAAAAAGAATTGGATAAAATTTCAGCAGAATATCCTGATGTTCACATGAAAATCGTTATGGATACCTCTGATTATATTAAAGACTCTATCTCAAATGTAACTAAAACAGCATTCCTTAGTGCAATCATTGCGTTCTTTGTATTATTGCTGTTTTTGAAAAATCCAGTAACCTCGGCAATCATTGCCGTTTCCATCCCAGTCTCTATATTGGCTACCTTTGCCCTCATGTATCTTACAGGTATGTCGTTAAATATCATATCCATGGGTGGTGTGGCGATTGGTATTGGTATGTTGGTGGATAACTCCATTGTTGTTTTGGATAGTATTTATCAGTATTACGAACGTGGTTATTCTCCAAAAGAAGCATCAGAACTTGGTGCAAAAGAAGTAACCATGGCAATCACAGCCTCTACCTTAACAACTGTTGCTGTATTTTTACCAATCTCCTTTGTAAAAGGTTCTGTAGGTCAGCTTTTAAACAGTTTGTCTTACTCCATCACCTTTGCACTGCTCTCCTCTCTTGTAGTGGCGGCAACCTTTGTGCCTATGGCTTGTGCTTTGCTCCTACAAAAGAAGAAAACCGAAAAGAAACGTACAAAACTATCTGGAATCCTTTTCATATGGGATAACATTTTAGATAAAATTACAAATGGCTACGAAAAAATGTTGCGTTGGGCTTTAATTCACCGCAAAAAAACAGTCACAATGGTTCTTGCACTCTTTTTTGGAAGTTTTGCAACCCTGCCATTGACAGGTATGGACTTTATGGCAGAATCCGATGAAGGAACTGCAACGGTTACCATCTCCTTGCCAAATGGTAGCACATTAGAAACAACAGAAGAAGCAAGCTTAGAAGCACTTTATCGCTTAGAATCAATACCAGAAACAGAAACCGTTTATGCCAATATCGGCGGTAGCTCAGGATTTGGTATGGGTGGTGGCAGTTCTTCTGCAAGCATTTATATGAACTTGGTTCCAAAAAGCGATCGAACACGTAGCACAGCAGAAGTTTGCGAGGAAGTAAAAACACTTTTGAGCGATATCCCAGGAATTGAAGTAACTGTTTCTGCCTCAAACTCCACCATGGGTGGCACAGGTAGTGGGGATATATCTTTTAATGTTTATGGCTACGACAACACCGTAGTTATGCAGATGGAAGAAGAAATTGTTGAACTTTTAAGTGGTATTGAAGGCTTAACAGATGTTGAAGGCTCCACAAGCGATACCGTACCAGAAGCAAGAATTAGAATTGACAGAAACAAGGCTTCTCAGTATGGCGTTACTACATCAAGCATCGCCTCTGCCCTAAACACTGCAATCACAGGTACCACAGCGACAGAATACAAAACAAACGGAACAGAGCTTGACGTAGTTTTACGCTATGACAAGGATCATTTCAATTACTTAACAGACTTAAATAGTTTGTCCATCCCCACAACAACAGGTGGGCAGGTACCTCTTTCTGCTGTAGCAAATATCGAAATGACAGAAAGTGCATCCTCCATCAACCGTGAAAACCAAACAAACTACATCAGCATCAGTGCCAATGCGCCAGATATGAGTGTAAATGAAGCAAGACAACTTGTTGATAATGCTATGGCAACTTACGACTTCCCCGAAGGTTGTTCTTATGGCTACTCAGGCTCCACAGAAATGATGATGGATTCCTTTAAAAGTCTCATGCTTTGTATGTTAATTGGTGTACTTTTGGTTTATATCATCATGGCATCTCAGTTTGAGTCTATACGTTATCCTTTTATCGTTATGTTCTCTATGCCTTTGGCAATCACAGGTGGTATCTTGGGTCTGTTCATAACAGGTAACTCAATCACAACCCCTTCCATGATGGGCTTTGTCATGCTGATCGGTATGGTTGTAAATAACGGTATCGTGTTGGTAGACTATACAAATCAGCTCATGCAACAAGGCTCAAATTGCTATGATGCTTTAGTCACCGCTGGCCCAAGGCGTTTGCGCCCAATCTTAATGACCACAATGACTACCATCTTAGGTATGTTGCCAATGGCATTAAGCCAGCAAGAAGGTTCTGAAATGATGAGAGGCTTGGCAATTGGCGTTATCTTCGGCCTTGCTTTTTCCACCCTCATCACCCTTGTGTTTATCCCTGTTCTCTATATTTGGATGACAGAACGCAGCGAAAAACACCAAGCAAAAAAAGCAGCAAGAAAAGAAAAACGAGCAGCAAAAAAACGCACAGCATAAAATAATTCGATTTATATATTGCTTTTGTGTCCCATATGGCGATATACTAAAGTACCGTTTATTTTTAAAATAAACGGTACTTTGTTTATAAGTCTGACCAAAGAAAGGGTTTTCTTATGAAACTAATAAAATTTACAGATCATGTATACTATATGGAACACACCCAGGAGACTGACCGACCTACCCTAGGCTATGTAAATGGCACAAAAGGTGGATTTATGATGGATGCCGGCAATTCTGCCACCCATTACCATCAGTTTATTGAAAAGCTCATGCACAAAAACCTTCCACACCCTCGCTACATCGCCTTAACCCATGCACATTGGGACCATAGCTTTGGACTTTGGGTGAGCGAAGCCGTTTCCATCGCAGGAGAAAAAACAAATAAAGAACTTGCAAAAATGGCCCAGTGGACTTGGTCTGACGAAGCAATGAAAGAACGCTTAGAAAGCGGACAAGACTCTGATTTTTCCGACGAACATATCAGAAAAGAATACACTACCCTTTCTGACATCAAGGTAAAGACTGCCGAAATGAACTTCAATGGCTCTGTAAAAATTGATCTGGGCGACGTCACTTGTGTGTTGAAAGAGCTTGTATCTCCACATTGCAGGGACTGTGTCGTATTCATCATTCCAGAAGATGGCGTAATCTTTTTGGGCGACTCCTATTGCTCCGTTCCAAAGGGCGACGTTTGGGAATATGATAAGGTATTGTTGATGGCTTACATAGATGAGTTAGAAAAAATCGACTTCCGCCTTGCTTTAAAAGGACATCACCCACCTCAAACAAAGGAAGATCTTTTGGCTGAATTAAAAGAAGAACTTAAAAAACTATAAAAAACCTAAAAAAGGCTTCGGAATAAATAATCCCAAAGCCTTTTTTTATTACATATCATATTTCAGTGTAAAAGAAATAACCCCTGCTTCTTTTGGTGCAATCGTTTCAGATGGCAAATAAAACCCGATGCCATCCTTCGTTAGATAAAATCCCACATCATCCAAAGCCGTTTCTAGGCGTTCTTTTGCATCGCTATAGAAACTTTTAGGTTGTTCATCAATGAGTGCCTCAAAAGAAGTTGTCAAAAATTCTTCTACTTCTTCCTGGCTGTCCTCCACAACATCAAACAGGTCAACTTCTTTCCCGCTTCCTGCTAAATATGTATAGGACATACTCTCTTTGACTTCTTCACCACCCGTAAATTTTGTACTTGTTCCATAAAAAGATGCAAACTGGCTATCATCTCTGGTCATTTTATAAGAAACGGTATAGGTGTAAGGTTTAAATACATCCCCTGTAGCCTTCGCTTTTTCGTATTCCTTTTTTGCTTCATCTCCAAAATCTTCTACAAACTCAGTTGACAAAATTTTTTCTTGTTCTGCAAAATTTTCTTGTATTTTATCTGCATACGCACCGTTGCTTTTTGGAATATCCATTTCAAATGACAATACCGTCGTACCATCTTCCGCTTCCACCGAGGTAGAGTAGTCCTGATTTTCTACCGATGTAATGCCAATCACATACCCAACAGGGTCCCAAGTAATCTCTGTTCCAAATGCCTCAGAAATGGCACGAACAGGTACCAAGGTTCGTTCATTGATAATACGTGCCGGCACATCCATGGTATAAACAAGCTCTCCATTTTTGTAAACACCCGTATCCCCGATCTTCAAAACAATCGTATCATCACCCTTCGTGGATGTAATGGTTTGTGCCGGTTCATCCCATAAAACCTCACTCCCTAATGCTTGAAAAATTCCACGCATAGGTACCAGTGTACGATCCTCAATGATAATGGGTGCTTGGTCAAAAGAAATTGCCGCCCCATCCACAAACACCCCAATCGGCGGATGTGCAGACGCAGGCGTTGTGCACAAAACAAGTACAGCTACCGCTGTAAAAATCATTTTTTTCATTTTTCTGCGCCCTCTTCAGTCTCTTTTTTCATATCTTCCGCCTTAAGTGCATATTTCATTGCCAAACCGCCACAATGTCCGATGATTTGCATACAGTTTTTCTTTCTTTGCTTCCCATCAAATTCGCCCATAGGTGCAGAAAGTTCCTTACAAATCAATGTTCCATACGTATCCTCAATTTCTCTTACCATCTCACCAACCAAAGCATAAACTTCCTTTAGCTCAGCAACCCTCTCGCCCACTGTTTCTTTGGCAAGGGGATCTTTCCTACCAATAGAACTGCTTAATGCCATAACCGCCCCAGTGATTGCACCGCAGGTGTTTTTTGTGTTGCCAAGTCCTGCACCAAAGCCTGTTGCCAATGCCAAACTTTCTCTGGGGAGCTCTTTATTGTAAATATCTAAAAACGTGCACATAACACATTCTGTGCAGTTTAAGCCTTGACGAAAGTAATTGCTACTATCATGCTCTGCTTGTTCTATTAAAGTCATTTGATTTTTTTCCTCGTTCATCATATGTCCTCCTATATCTTCTTTTTGTAACAAAGTTACAGTATACTACACACCCTTATGATATAATCATACCATAAAATGATAGAATAATCTCTTAAATCGAAAGGAAATCGCAATAAAAAATCTGCCAAAATAAATGTAGATACACGCCCCAAAAAGCATACTTACCCCACGATACAGACTTACCATATGGGTGTTCAACGCAAGATAAAAAATGCTCTCACCTTTGTTCATAAAGATATCTGTATTGTTCTAAAAAATTTATATAACTGATCAAAAAAAACGTGATCTGTCACTTTAGGAGGAAAAAAATGAAAAAACTTGCAATCATATCTACCGCAGACTGTGTAGCTTGTGGTTCTTGCCAAAAAGTCTGTCCCAAAAATGCCATCACCATTCATAACGGTATTGCCGCTAAGGTTGACAACACTCTTTGTGTCGGTTGTGGTATGTGTAGTAAATCATGTCCAGCCGATATCATCTGCATAAAGGAGGTAGATTTGCTTGGCTAAGAAAAAAACATGGAACCAATATCTATGGCTTGCTTCTTTACTTTACCTCACTCTTGGATTTTTTAATATCTTATTTGCGTGGTTAGGGCTGTTTTGTTTCGTCATTCCCCTTGTTATGTCCTTTGCAGGTGGCAAAAAAGGATACTGCAACCACTACTGTGGTAGAGGACAGCTATTTGCTATTTTAGGAAGTCGATTTTCGATGAACAAACCTATCCCAAAATGGATTTATAGCAAATGGTTTCGATACGGCTTTTTGACTTTCTTTATGGCTATGTTTATGAATATGTTATTTACAACCTATCTGGTTTTTGCAGGTGCACAGGACTTAAAAGAGGTTGTTACTGTGCTTTGGAGTTTCTCCCTACCTTGGAGTTTTGCTTCTCCAGACACAGCAGCATTTGTTCCAGATTGGGTGAAACAATTTGCCCTAGGCTTCTACAGCGTCATGCTAACCTCAACGATACTCGGCCTAATCACCATGGTGATTTACCGCCCACGTACTTGGTGCGTTTATTGCCCAATGGGAACCATGACACAACTTGTATGTAAAGCAAAATACAAAGAATAATCCCAAACTTAAAGGTATCATTGAAACCAATGATACCTTTTTTATATCAAAGCAATGCATACAACTCTTTTTTATCCAATAATTGAACATACCCTCGTCCTACGGCTATGAGCTCTTTTTCTTTCATCCCCTTCAAGCTACGACTTACAGCTTCCCTAGCACTGCCAATATTTTCGGCAATTTGTTCTTGTGTCAAATGAACGGTATTGCTCTTTCGCTGACTGCTTTCATCTAAAAGATAAGAAGCAATGCGTTGTTCCAAATTAAAAAATACCATCTGCTGTACCCCTTCAACAAGAGAAGACATACGCTCCATCATCAATTCCAAAGAAAAATTTTTCACATAAATATTTTGCTGTTCCACTTTTGCAAATACTTCCGTTGGTACAAGCAAAAGCTGGCAGTCCTCGCTCGCTTCAACCTCCACATCAAATGTGATCTGCGACATTGCACAGGCCATAGTAAGCATACAAAATTCGCCTTCCCTCAGGCGGAAAATTGTAGCCTTCTTTCCTTCGTCAGAGATAATATAAGCACGCACTGCCCCCTTTAATACCTGTACCATGCCCAAAGAACCCTTTGCCGGAGTATAAATCAAATCCCCTGCATCAAACGCAAGCACTTTTAGGTTTTTTTCTAAAAAACTTTTTTCTTCTTCCGAAAGACTTTTAAAAAAAGGTAGCATCTCTATTTTATTTAAAGCCATATCAACCCTCCTTGTATGCCTTGAGGAAACAGCATGTTTCAAGAATATGGTTTGATTTTATGTTTTACGCATCAAATTGTCAAGTCCGTTTGCTTGACGGCCACCTTTCTTTCATGCTAAAATCCAGCCATAGATTATGGGGAGGTATTACGATGAATATGGATTTAAACCTTTTACAATCTCTGCCACTTTTTCGCAACATTTCTCTTTCTGGGCTTGAAACCATGATAGATTGTTTTTGTGGAGATTTCGTCTTTATCGAAAAAGGAAATCATCTCTATAGTGAAAAAAAGGAAGCGATCTGTCTGCTTCATGGTTCTGTGTCAGGTTTAAAAATAGGCACCTTGCTTCCTTTGCCAAAAAAAGACCATGCCCTCGTAGCCCTTGAAGATAGCCTTGTTTTCACGATGGATAGCCATATGCTCCTTTTTCCGTGCTACGGTTGCTGCTTTTTCCATGCACAATTATTGGAAAATATGAAACAAGACGGGATGAATCTAGCATTTATAAACTAAATTTTTATATAAAAAAAAGGACACTTACTTGGCTAAATTTCATGTTCTAACCAAGCAAAATGTCCTTTTCGTTTCATTGTTTTTTATTTTAGCATAATGCCAATCTCTAATGTTTCATCATCCAGGGCTGTAACAGAAATTTTACCTTTATGCTGGTCCACGATCGCCTTGGCAATAGAAAGCCCTAAACCATATCCCCCGGTTTGTCTACTTCTTGAGGCGTCGGTGCGGTAAAACCGCTCCATCAAAATATTCATATCACCACTTGTTTCTAAGTACGCTTTATTCTTGATCACAATCTTGCCATTGCTTGCAAGGCTTACTTCAATGGTCGAATGTTCCTTTGAGTGCTTCACCCCATTGTCCAATAAGATATACAGCAACTGACGCAACTGTTCTTCATTGCCCTTTACCATTACCCCAGGGCTAATATCCGTCTCAATCATTTTTTCCTGTCCTTGTGCAAATGCCTCCATCTCATCACAAATATCTTCCACAACCGATGAAAAATCAAATGAATCCATTACAAATGTTTCTTGTAATTCTTCCATCTTGGCAAGTGTGGTTAGCTGATTGATCAAACGGGCAAACCGCCCCACCTGATTTTTCATACTTTGGGTCCATTGACTTTCGCCATATTCCATCTCGATTACCTCTCGGTTTGCATCAATGATGGCAAGTGGCGTTTTTAGCTCATGCCCAGCGTTTGTGATAAATGTTTTTTGCTTTTCATAACTTTCTACAATAGGACGTACCGCTGACTTAGAAAAAAGTACAATCAACACAAACACTGCCAAAAATCCAGTTCCGCCCACATAAACACTGTTTAGCAGAAAATTATTCGTAAAAAACAAATCCTTGTTACAATCCAAAAAGACAATCAAAGTTTCAGCATTCCCTGTAACTTCATCCTCAATGTTTGTAATTCTATAACGATACGAACTAAAAAAACCGCTATCCTTTTCTTTTCCTAAAACAAACTGGGTCATCTCCATCGCTTCGTCAGCAGAAACTGCCACAATGTTATTCGTATTAATAGACCTTTCTTCTCCATTTTCATCTAAGACAACAGAAAAATAACGAGTTGAAAAAGGTTCTTCCGGTGAGCTTTGGCCAAAGTCAAAGCCCATAAACTTGTCCTGATCGTTTTTATGTCCATCTTTTATTCCGTCCATGTGGGTTTTGGGAAACACACCTCTATTTTCAGAAATGGTGGTTAAGATACGGTCTGCATTATCTACCATATTTCTGTAATTCCAAATATTGATACAAATTAGAAAAGCAAAAAGCACGATAAACACACTCAGTGCGGCAACTGCAATAAAACGATATCTTAATTTCTCACTCATGTTTTCACCTCCAAGGTGTAACCTGAATTTCTAACTGATTTGATTTGCACATTTGCTCCAACCGTAGTAAGACGACGGCGTAAATACGAAATATATACCCACACCACACTCATTTCAGCCACAGCATCATAGCCCCAAATGCGTTCAAGGAAACGCTCTGCCGAAATGAGCTGAGTGCCATTCATCATCATCAACTCTAGCATCTGAAACTCCTTGCCCATCAAACGCAATTCTTCTGTATCAGTAGAGAGCATAAACGTGCCACGGTTCAATGTCATATTACCAAAGGTTAGCACATTATCCCCGCCTGCATCTACTTTTCTTGTCATGGCACGAATGCGTGCAATCAACTCTTTCATGGCAAAAGGCTTTGTCAAATAATCATTTGCCCCACTATCTAAGCCTAGCACGCGGTCGTCTATTTCAGATTTTGCGGTAAGCATTAGCACCGGCAAGGTGCTTTTTTTCTCACGTAATTTTTTTAAAACCTCTAGTCCATCAATCTTTGGCATCATAATGTCTAAAATAGCAGCATCGTAATTGTCAGCCTCCAAATAATCCAACGCATCTTGTCCGTTATAAACAGCATCCACAGAAAAACCACTTCTCTGTAAAATTGTAACCAATGCATTAGAAAGCTCTTTTTCATCCTCAGCCAATAAAATTCGCATCATTTGCCACCTCCCGACAATTTAAAAGTCTTTTTTCATTCTATCATGAAAACAAAATTCTATGTATATTTTCTTTAGAAAAAAGACCTAATTGACATTTCGTCAATCGGCCTTTTTTCTAATCAATATTTGTAGAAAGAGTAAAATATTGATTA
>JBKEAS010000339.1:0-3932 GCA_047972635.1 Anaerotignum sp. | reverse complement strand
GTGAAATGGACTTTGACCAGCTAAGAGATACAACAATGGCGTTAGAGCACAGGATTTTGAAAAAAGTGGATATTGAAGATGCTTTTCTTGCAGACGAAATATTTAGTATGCTTATGGGCGACAGTGTGGAACCTAGAAGGGATTTTATCGCTGACAACGCACAGTATGCAGAAATGGATTTTTAAGGTCTTAAGGGTCAAATGCTTAGGGGCGCTGTCCCTATAACATTGCAAGGGCTGCGCATTTAACCCGATAAGGAAAACTACGTTTTTCGTTGGGATTAAAGTAAGCCTAATCTATAATAAAAAATATCCAATCCTTAAATAAAAGGGTCAAGGGGTAATGCCCCTTGTGGGGTGTTGGGGTAAAGCCCCAAGGTCTTAAAGGTTCTAAAATAAAAACGAGGTGAAAAAATGAGCGACGAAATCAGAGAGATAGACAAGGTCGTTTCCATAGATATCAATGAGGAAATGAAAAAATGCTATATCGATTATGCAATGAGCGTTATTGTCTCGCGTGCATTGCCCGATGTGCGTGATGGCTTGAAACCTGTGCAAAGACGTATCCTTTATTCTATGAACGAAATGAACTTGGACCCAAATAAGGGCTATCGTAAATCAGCCCGTATCGTAGGCGATACTATGGGTAAATATCACCCTCATGGTGATAGCTCTATATATCAAGCAATGGTTCGTATGGCACAGAACTTCTCAATGCGTTATATGTTGGTCGATGGCCATGGTAACTTTGGCTCAATTGATGGCTATGGTGCGGCTGCAAGCCGTTATACAGAAGCAAGGATGTCTAAAATTACGGCAGAATTACTCTCTGATATCGAAAAAGATACCGTAGACTTTATACCAAACTATGATGAAAATGATAAAGAACCAACTGTTTTGCCGGCAAGAATTCCTAATTTGTTGATAAATGGTTCTTCTGGTATCGCTGTTGGTATGGCGACAAATATACCGCCTCATAACTTGACCGAGGTCGTAAATGGCGTTATTTGTATGATCGATAATAAGATTGACGATAAAGATACGGATATCGAAGAATTGATGGAGCATATCCAGGGCCCTGATTTCCCTACGGGAGCAACAATCCTTGGAAAAAGCGGTATTCGCGCAGCGTATCGTACAGGTAGAGGTAAAATTTTGGTACGTGCTTTGGCAGAAATTCAGCCAATATCAAATGGCCGTGAAAAAATAGTTGTAACCGAATTGCCTTATGTTGTGAATAAATTACGTTTGATCGAAAAGATTGCAGAATTGGTAAAGGATAAACGTATTGAAGGCATTAGTGATCTTTATGACGCTTCTTCTGGCGATGATATTAAAATTATTATCGAGCTTAAGAAGGACGTTAGCGCTAATGTTATATTAAACCAGCTTTATAAGTATACCCCGTTGCAAGAAAGCTTTGGTGCGATCATGCTTGCGTTGGTCGATGGTAAGCCTGAAGTGCTAAACTTGAAACGTATTATCGAAGAATATTTAAAACACCAAGAAAATGTTGTTACAAGAAGAACGCAGTTTAACTTGGATAAAGCCGAAAAAAGAGCACATATTTTAGAAGGTTTGAAAATTGCAATAGATAATATCGATGAGGTTATTCGTATCATTCGTACAAGTTATGATAATGCGAAAGAACGCCTGATGGAGCGTTTTGGCCTTTCTGATGTGCAGGCGCAGGCAATTTTAGAGATGCAACTTCGTCGCTTGCAAGGTCTGGAGCATGAGAAAATTGATACAGAATATAAAGAATTGATGGAAAAAATTGCGTATTATAGATCTTTGCTCGCGGATAAAAAATTATTATTGGGCGTAATCAAAGACGAATTGACATTGGTTAGAGATAAATTTGGCGATGAACGCCGTACACAGTTTATGCAAAATCCGGGTGAAATTGATATAGAAGATTTGATTGAGGAAGAAACTTGTGTTATGACTCTTTCTAATCTAAACTATGTAAAACGTACACCATTGGATACATATAAAAGCCAAAATAGAGGTGGCAGAGGTATTATAGGTATGCAAACAAGGGACGAAGATTTTGTAAAAGATATGTTTCTATCTTCAACTCACGATACCATTCTATTCTTCACCGATAGGGGTAGGGTATACCGCATGAAAGGCTACCAAATCCCAGAGGCTGGACGTACTGCAAGGGGTATGGCGATTGTGAACTTGCTTGAAATTGTCCCTGGTGAAAATATAACTGCTATTATCCCTGTAAAAGAATTTAAAGAGGACGAATACCTTGTTATGATCACCAAAGAAGGTATTATTAAGAAAACAGAGATGGCAAGTTTCGCAAACATTAGAAAAGGCGGATTGATCGCCGTGAATTTAAGAGAAGATGATAGCCTAATTTCTGTTATGACAACAAATGGTCAGGACGAAATTTTTGTTGCAACAAGAAATGGTGCAGGTATTAAATTCTCCGAAACCGATGTGCGTGCTATGGGACGTACTGCAACGGGTGTAAAAGCAATTACATTGCGTCAAGAGGACTATGTGGTTTCTGCTGTTAAAATTGTAGAAGGTGCAAAAATTCTAAACGTAACGGAAAATGGCTATGGTAAACGTACCGATATGGATGCATTTACCGTGCAGTATCGTGGCGGTAAAGGTTTAAAGATCCATCAATTGACGGATAAAACTGGTCTTTTGACAGGTATTTTATTGATTGAGGATAACGAAGAAATTATGTTGATGACATCTGAAGGCGTTATCATTCGCTTGCGTGCAAAAGATATTTCAACCATTGGCCGTGTGTCGCAAGGTGTGAAATTGATCAATCTTGATGATGGCGTGAGTGTTGTAGGGATTGCAAAAATCTCCGAGGACGATATAAAAGAAGAAGAACTAAAAGAAATAGAAGCGTTGGATGAGATAAAAGAATAATATTTTTTAAAAATTAAAACTGTGTCGGTTTAAGCTGATACAGTTTTATTTTTTTTAAAAGTGTATTTGTTAGTGGCAAATATGTTTGATTGTTTGACAAATATCAGCGATACTGCTAAAATTGGATTATACATAAAAGGACAGAGGTGTAAAGAATAAATGTGGGATGTAGAGTTTATTTTAGCTGTAGGAAAAGCATCTTCTATTGTGATTGCTATGGTTTTTATTGAAGGAATTGTTTCAAGTAGACCAAATTCCAGTTCAAAATGGATTGGTATCATATTACCTGTTATTATGACATTTGTTTCTGTTTGGGTATATGTTACTTGGAATGATTTTACGTATTTTTTGTTTGTGCTTGGCCCGACATTGTTATGTTGGTTTATTTATTTTATCTGTCAAAGATCTCTTAAAAATGGCACTGCTGTTTCTTTAAACGAAGAAGAATAACTATATCTTAGAAATAGGCAAATACTTATATTTGTCTATTTTTTAATAATTTTTTTTTTGACGTGTAATATTGTTTTTATAAACTTAGGGGTGAAATAATGAAAAAAATATTATTATTTTTGTTGGCTAGTCTCATGCTTACTTCTTGTGGTATGTTGAAGAAAGAAACATATCATGTATCAGTTGGGGCTTCGGAGCCGATTGTAAAAGAGATAAAGCTTGCAGTTGTTGGTGATATTATGGTTCATGATTACCAGTATAATGAAGCATATGATTCTGCGAGTGGTACATATGATTTCATGCATAATTTTCAAGATATGAAACAATATTTCGATGGCTATGACTTGGTTTTGGGTAATTTGGAGCTAACTTTTGGCGGGGATGAGCGTCCGTATTCCTCTTTCCCTTGTTTTAATACGCCCGATGCGTTTATGGACGCGGTGGCTGATGCAGGTTTTGATGTTTTAACAACAGCAAACAACCATAGTATGGATACAGGAAAAGATGGTTTGCTTCGTACTTTGGACAAGCTTGATGCGTATGGAATAGACCATATGGGTACTTATCGTTCCCAAC
>JBKEAS010000336.1:0-1535 GCA_047972635.1 Anaerotignum sp. | reverse complement strand
TAGATGGCACATTAACAGACTCTGCTGAAGGGGTTATTCGCTCAGCACAACATATGCAAGAAAAGATGGGCATTCCAAAATGGGCGGACGAAGATTTGGTTTTTATCGTAGGGCCACCGTTATTAAAAACATTTACCGAAGATTTTAAAATGACAGAGGAAGATGCACAGAAGGCATTGGGTTATTTTAGAGAGCGTTATGCAAGTGTTGGGTTATTTGAAAACAAGGTTTACGACGGCGTTTTGGAAATGTTAAAAGCGTTAAAAGAGAAAGGAAAAAGGCTTGCGGTTGCGACTTCTAAAAAAGAGGAGACGGCGGTACGTATTTTGAAACATTTTCAGCTAGATACATACTTTGAGGTCATCGGCGGAGACGACCGAGAAGTAGGCCGTGACACAAAGGCAAAAGTGATCGAGTATGTATTGGAAAAAATGGAGGCAGACAAGAAAGATGCCATCATGGTTGGGGATCGTAAATTCGACGTGGAAGGTGCCCATTTAGCAGGGATTTTGTGTATTGCCATTGAGTATGGTTATGGCGGACGGGCGGAATTTGAGGCTTGCGGGGCGGACTATATTTGTGCCACAGCGAAGAATTTAGCGGATATGTTTTAAGTATATTGCGTTGTAACTATACGCATAGTATGGACAGAAATGTTGGGGGAAAATTAGAGAAAAGGGATTTTGCGTGAAACGCATTTGACTATTTTTTGTGGGAGAGGCTTGCTTTTTGTATAACTACAAAATGCTTGCCTTTTTTATGTTAGACATAACTCTTTATCAAAAAAGCACCCCAAATGCTTTTGTAGAGAGATTTTAGCATTTGGGGTGAGGGTTATGCCAGAGAAAGAAGGTAAGCCTTATTTTCCTCAATTGTTTTTGTTGTGGTTGCTTTTGCCGGACCACCAATGATATTTCTTGCTTCAACACATTCCTTTACGGAGATTGCAGAATAGACACTTTCGTTAAAAACGGGGGATATGGATTGATATTCTTCCAAAGAAAGATCGTCAAGGTTCGTGTTGTTTTGGATACAATAAAGCACCAACTTGCCGATGATTTCATGAGCGTCACGAAAAGCAACACCCTGTTTTACCAACCAGTCAGCGGCATCGGTTGCGTTTGTGAAACCACCCTTTGCTGCCTCTAGCATATTCGCTTCGCGGATGGTAACGGTTGCTAGCATATTGGAAAAGACGGGGAGACACATTTTTACCGTATCAATGGCACCGAACAATGCTTCTTTATCTTCTTGCATATCTTTGTTATAAGCCAAAGGCAAGCCTTTCATTGTGGTCAAAAGGCCTATCAAATGCCCGTAAACTCTGCCTGTTTTTCCACGGATGAGTTCTGCCATGTCTGGATTTTTTTTCTGAGGCATGATGCTTGAACCTGTGGAATAGGCATCGTCAAGTTCGATAAAGCGAAATTCATGGCTACTCCAAAGGATGATTTCTTCGCAAAAACGGCTTAGGTGCATCATCAAAATAGAAAGGTCTGAAACCAATTCTACACAAAAGTCACGGTCGGAAACGC
>JBKEAS010000332.1:0-5727 GCA_047972635.1 Anaerotignum sp. | reverse complement strand
CACTTGCCATTCAAACAATCAATGAGAATTTTAGCTTAAATATTACGGATTATGTTACGGTGAACTTTGAGTCTTTGGCAGATGTGATTGATGAACTTGGAGGCATTGAGCTAGAAGTTACGGAAGAAGAAAGAATACAGATTAATAAATATCTTTTAGATGGGGTGCCTTTGCAAGAATCAGGCTTGGTGCATTTAACCGGAGCACAGGCTGTGAGTTATTCCAGAATACGAAAAATCGACGGAGACGTTATGCGTGGTGAAAGACAGCGTAAAGTTTTGGAATGTTTGTTTGACAAAGCTTTGGAAATTAATCCGTTGTTATATCCTTCTTATGTGAGAAAATTTGCACCTATGGTAGAGACATCTTTAAGCAATGAGGAGATTTTAAAGATTGTGTCTGTGGCTATGAATGCAAACTTGACGCTAGAACAAGCGGGATTGCCCAACGAAAATATTGCTTCCGAAGGTGTGACCATTGGCGGTGCATGGTATTATGTGTATGACCTTGAGCAAGCGGCGGATATGATAGAAAAATTTATTTATTTGGATATACCTTTTGACGAATATGGAAAAGATCCACAAGAAATAGCAGAAGAAAATGCCCAAGAAAATGCCCAAGAGAACACAACAACGGAATAACTGATTTATTTTTGGGATAAAATAAAAGAATATGGAAACCGTGAAAGAGTTTGTGGGCGAAAAAGAGGCAGTAGCAAATTAAAATTAAAAATGTATGTGCAGTTGAATTATATGGAAAGACCTCCCGATGTAGGTAATGCTACAAGGGGAGGTTTTTTTTTGAAATGCTTATTGTTTTCCGGTAGAACCGATGCCACCTCTATCTTCGTTTCCCAAATCGTTGGTTTCAGCAAAAAAGAGTGCTGGTTGGTGTTCGAAAATGCGGAATTGGCAAATACGATCGTTTACCTCAATTACAGTATCTCGCATGGCTAGAGCAGGAAAAAACCATTGGTCGTTATTGCCACAATATGTTTCATCCACAATGCCCACATGGTTGGTTTGGAGTATGCCAAAGTTTTTGAAGGTGGAGCTTCTTGGCACGATATGTGCCTCATAGCCTTTTGGCAGTTGCATCGCAACACCAAGGGGGATGAGGCGAAACTCACCCTTTTTGAGTTCTATTTTTTCGGCTGACCTTAGGTCAATCCAATCGGATTTTTGGTCGATATAGCGTAATTTCTCTATTTTATCGCTTAGATATTTGATTTTTATGGTTTGCATAGGAAGTATTCCTTTCTTTTACTTTGTAGAATAAAGGTAGAGCGAGTTATGTTTTAATGATTTTTGTACGTCGATAATTCTTTGGTTTGAGCTACCTACCCAATGAAGTTTTGTGTTTTTTAAATCTTCCACAAACCGACCATCGACCAATACGTCGATCTCATCCATCAGAGGCAATGCACTCACTTCCTCCCAACGATACCCCGTATAAAGCCAAATGGTTTTATTGGGTAAGTGGGCTTTTATTTCTTTTAGCAAAGCAGCCACATCTTTTCGGTTTTCCATAAACAATGGGTCGCCACCGCTAAGGGTAATTCCGCTGATATAATCATGGTCAAGCGCTTCAATAAGCTCAGCCTTTGCTGTTTCGTCAAAGGGTACGCCGCCGTTTGTATCCCATGTGATGGGATTATGGCAACCTTTGCAATGATGTGTGCATCCGGAAACCCAAAGCACAACACGTAACCCCTCGCCATTTAGCATATCATCTTTTGTAATATTATGATAACGCATAGATCACATACTCTTCCTTTCTGCAATTTCTGCCATTTTTGCTTCGTTTAAGCGGGTATCACCTTTTACCCTAGAATAGGAAAGGTAGCCGTTCATACGATCAATCTTTGTAAGGTTATGGCTTTGGCACACAGGGCAAACGTCCATTTCCAATTCTTGATGTCCACAATCGTCGCAATATGCCAAGGTTAGATTGACACCTTCATAAAATCCAAGTGCCATCGCACGACGGATAAGAGAACGGATTGCAGTGAGATTATAATCAATTGGATATTTTACATATTGAATTTTTCCGCCGTTTGACAAATCCCAGAAGCGTTTTTCCAAATCTTGCTTTTCGATTGGGGTTAAATCTTCGGTTACATGGCAATGAAAGCTATTGCTGACATAGGCACGGTCAGAAACATTTTCGATGACGCCATATTTTTTACGAAATTGCGTAACTTGCAAACCACAAAGACTTTCGGCGGGCGTGCCATAGATGGCATAAAGATTTCCATCTTCTTCTTTGAACTGGGCAATTTTTTGGTTGATGTATGCCAATGTATCTATGGCAAATTGTCCATCAGTTACCAAAGATTTGCCGTTGTGTAAGGCTTGCAACTCATTTAAGGCAGTAATACCAAAAGAAGCAGTTGCTGATTTCAAAAGTGGCTTAATTTTATCATGTGGGTTTAGTTTGCCACCATAAAAACCACCCTCGCAATATGCCAAAGGATTGGTGGAAGCACGCATTTCACCTAAGTATGCGTAGGTGCGAATATGAAGGTTACGGATCAACTCTAGATAGAAGTCTAACACTTCGTAAAAGGGTTTGCTATCGTGCTTTGCTTTTGCATAAATCATAGGCAAATGCAGGCTGACAGCACCGATATTAAAACGGCCGACATATACGGGTTGGTCCTGTTCGTCTTTGGGAGTCATGCCACCTTCTTCATACCAAGGGGATAAAAAGGCACGACAACCCATGGGGCTAATGATTGCACCGTATTTTTTATACATATCAGACACATAACCCTCGCCGGTTAGACTTAACCAATCGGGGTACATACTTTTTGAGGAACAAAGGATGCCGGCTTCGAATACATCTTCCAATTCTTTGCCTGTTCCGTGTAAATTTTCATCATAAAGGAATACCAATTTTGGGAAAAGGACAGGTTTTTTACAATTTTTCTTGCCTTGCCCTTTGCGACGTACATTTAAGATGGATATGGAGGCAAGCTTTGCAAATTTGCTTGTTCCCGTAGCAAAGCTCATGGTGATAAAGGGATAATCGCCACGGCTTGAGGCAACGGTATTAAATTTGTATTCCCAACCTTGGAAACCTTGCTCGAAGTCGTTTAGGATATCTGCCATAGCCTCTTGGTCGGCAGATTTTGGGGTTAGCCCCATGCCGATATAACGACGGTAGTATTTTTCATAGCTTTTTTCAGCGTAGCCCTCTAGCAATAAGTCGACAGAAGGAATGGTAAAGCCACCATATTGTTGGCTTGCAGCGGAAAGGACGATATCCCCGATTACATCAAAAGCAACATCTAGGGTTTTTGGCTCGTTATACCAAAGATTACCCATTTCAAAACCATCTTCAAGCACTGATTTTACATCGAAAAGGCAACAGTTCATGGTGTCCCTTCTGGCAGACATATCATGGACATAAATATAGCCATCCCGACAAGCTTGCATTTCTTCTGTGGTCATGAAGAATTTTTGATACAACTCTTTATTGAGTTGGTTGAAAACGAGACTTCGTTTTGTGGAAACCAAGGCGGAGTCGGTATTGCTATTTTCTTTGTCGCCAATATACATGATGGATTGGCTTTTTTTATAGACCTCGTCTAACATTTTTACAAAGTCTTGCTTGTAGTTACGGTAGTCTCGATAGCTTTTTGCAACTTCAGGTTTTACCTGCTCTAAGGCAGTTTCTACGATATTGTGCATTTCACTAATCAAAATGCCTTCTTTTTTTAGAGACGAGGCTTTTTCTTCAACAAAGTTGCAGACAAAGTCCAATTCCTCTTTTGTGAATTGTGCCAACGCACGATATGCCGATTTATTGACAGCCACTACTACTTTTTGAATATTCCAAGGTTCGTGGGTATTATCTTTTTTTATAACATACATAGGTTGTTTCCTCCTTTATAGACAAAAACGGTGTGGAATGAATAGATTTTTCACCTTGTGTTTTATTGACTATAAATTTACCATATATTGTGTTTAATTGCAACAACAAACAATAAAACAACTACATATTGTTTTATTTGTTATTGGAAAATGCTTGGTTAACGGCTTTTTTCCAGCCGTCATGTTTTGATTTTGCAATAGATTTCGAAATTTTTGGGGAGAAACTACAAGAAACTTGCCAGTGTTTTTTGATTTCTTCAAGGTTTTCCCAATAGCCTACTGCAAGCCCGGCTAGGTATGCGGCACCAAGGGCTGTTGTTTCTAATGTGGAGGGACGTAAAACGCAAACGCCTGTGATATCTGATTGGAATTGGAGCAAGAAGGTGTTGGAGGCTGCTCCGCCATCTACCCGAAGTTCGGACAAAGGAATGTCTGCATCTTGTTCCATGGCACGAAGGACATCATGCGTTTGGTAAGCCATACACTCTACAGCAGCACGTACAATATGGGCACGCTTTGCCCCTCTTGTCAAGCCGGTTAGGATGCCCCTTGCATACGGATCCCAATAGGGTGCTCCTAAGCCTGTAAAGGCTGGAACCAGGTAAACGCCACAAGTATCTTCCACTGAGCGAGAAAGAGCTTCTGTTTCGTCTGCACTAGAGATGAGATTTAGTTCATCTCGTAGCCATTGGATGGTAGCGCCGGCAACAAAGACAGAACCTTCTAGGGCATAGGTGATTTTGTTATCTATGCCCCAAGCGATGGTGGTAAGTAGGCCGTTTTGTGATTTAACGGGAGCATCGCCTGTATTCATGAGCAAGAAACAACCCGTACCATAGGTGTTTTTTGCGGTTCCGGCAGTAAAACAAGTCTGGCCAAAGAGTGCTGCCTGTTGGTCTCCAGCGATGCCAGCAATGGGAATGGAAGTACCAAAAAGGGCGGGTATGGTATACCCAACAACACCTGATGAGGCAACAACTTTTGGTAATATGCTTGCAGGGATTTCTAGCAAATCTAAAATTTCCGTATCCCAAGTGAGGGTATGGATATTAAAGAGCATGGTTCTGGAGGCATTTGAATAATCGGTGGCATGAACTTGTCCACCTGTTAAGTTCCAAATCAGCCAAGTGTCTATTGTTCCAAAGAGCAAATTTCCGCTTGCTGCCAATTCTTTTGCACCGTCCACATTTTCTAAAATCCATTTGATTTTCGTGGCGGAAAAATAGGCATCAAGGCGTAATCCTGTTTTATTACGGAAAAAGTCGGCATAGCCATTTTCCGCTAACTCGTCGCAAAAAGGAGCCGTTCGACGGCACTGCCAAACGATGCCATTATAAAGCGGACGACCACCTCGTTTATCCCAGACGATGGTGGTTTCTCTTTGGTTTGTGATACCAATGGCACTGATATCCTCGGCGGATACGTTGTTATTTTGCAATACCTCTTTGGCAGTTTCTAGCTGTGTTTGCCAGATTTCTATAGGGTCATGTTCTACCCACCCTTGGTTTGGATAAATTTGTGTAAATTCTTTTTGGGCAGTATAGACTGCTTGGCCTTTTTCATTAAACAAAATAGAACGAGAGCTTGTTGTGCCTTGGTCGAGCGAAAGGATATATTTCATGTGATATGCCTCCTTTGCAATTATAAATGAGGTTAAAAAAATCCCGCACTTCCCAAAAGAGGTACGGGGTTATTTTGTTTACATATAGGGATTGGATGATCTTTCAATTCCTAAAGTTGTGGAAGGGCCATGTCCTGGGTATACGGTATAATCGCCAGGCAGATCTCTTAGGCGTTTTAATGAGCGTAAAATCGTGCCCCAGTCGCCTGTAGCCAAGTCTGTTCTACC
>JBKEAS010000323.1:0-2123 GCA_047972635.1 Anaerotignum sp. | reverse complement strand
AAGAAAACTGGCCCATAGTACGCACTTGTACTTTATCTTCACCCGGTGAGAGGCTGCTTGAAGGTAAATTGGTATTTTCTGATGCTAAAACTTGGGAAATGGAGTATGCGTTCAAGGTATAGCCAGCTAGTGGTACAGGATCTAGGACGATTTCTATTTCTTCTTCAATCCCACCCAATAAATCGAGGGACGCAACACCTTCAATACGCTCCAAACGAGGAGCGATTGTGTCCTAGATCAAGGTCATAAGACCTGTAAGGACCAAATTGTCAGAAGTAACACCCAAGTAAAAGGGTCCAGCGATCATGTCTATTTTAAAGATGACAGGATCACTGACATCTTCTGGCAACTGAGATTTTGTACGGTCTAAAACTTCTCGCAAATCCAAAGAAGCCATGTCAATATCTGTACCATCAACAAATTGTACCACAACCATGGAACTGTCGCCATTTGATACTGAGGTGATGGTTTCCATGTTATTTACGGTGCCTAATGCTTCTTCTAAAGGCTTTGAAACCAAGTTTTCAATTTCTTCAGGGCCTGCACCTACATAAGTTGTGCTAACCAATACAACGGGGATATCTACGTTTGGCATCAAAGCCAAGTTTAAACTACTATAAGCCACAATACCTGCCATAGCGATCATGATAGTCATCATGATGGTGGTTATGGGCCGGCGGATGGAAATTCTAGATAACATGGATTATTCCTCCTTTGCCGTGTCTTCTTCTGTGGTTATTTTTTCAGCAACAACGGGTTCTGAAATTGTCACTTTTTCTCCGTCGGAAATATAGGTTTGGCCACGTGTAACAACTTGTGTACCTTCTGGCAATTCGGAGGTGATTTGGATGGTTTCGCCTGTGTCGATGCCAACGGTTACAGGTGTTTTAACTGCTGTATCGTTTTGGATTACAAAAACGTAAGTTTCGCCATCTTTTGTAAGGACTGCACTTCTTGGTAATATCAATGCGTCGTCAGCTTTTTCTTTTATAAAGGTTACTTCTGCCAACATACCAGATTTGATTGCACCATCTGTGTTACCTAACGTAACGCTAACGGAATATGTGCCTGTTTGGCTTGCAGCAGGACTAATGGTTGAAACTTTGCCGGTCAAAGGTGTGTCGGAGGCAGCTGTCATTGTTACCTGCACCGAATCGCCAACTTTGATGGTATTTACAGTTTGTTCTGATACACCAACTTCAACTTTGATTGTAGACAAGTCCATAATCACGTAAGCAGGTGAGGTTTGGCTTGCAAAACTACCTCTTTCGATGCTGCGACTAACAATCACACCAGACATGGGTGAGGTTACGGTGCAATCGCCCATATTTTTTTTCAAAATATCACGGTTTACTTCAAGGGCTTCAATACTTGCCTTTGCAGATTCGTAAGCAAGTGCAAGTTGGTCTAGCTCTGCTTGAGAGATGATGCCTTCTTCAAAAAGAACCTTATTGTTGTTATAGAGTTTTTCTGCATTTTGGAGGTTTAACATAGATGCGTTGTAGTTGGCATCCACGCTACGTAACTGATCAGAATAACTGGAGGAGTCAACGCTAAAAAGTACTTGACCTTCTCTTACGCTATCACCAACTTCAAAGTTATAACTTAGCACTTTGCCTGGAATCGTTGGGACAACGGAGATTTCTTTGGAAGGGGCTGCTTTTCCTGTGTAAGAGAAGCTATTTGCGATGGAATCTGTGCCTAGGGTAGCCACTTCCACACTACGCAAAGTTGGTTCTTCTTCTACAGGTGCTTCTTTGCCACACCCAGCCAAAAGGGCGGTGCAAAGGGTTAAGAGCATAAGTTGTTTCTTCATTGTTCGGATCCTCCTGTTAATAAATGATTAATCTTAGTTAAATGGTCATATAAGGCTAATTTTTTTTCTTCGGTTAAAGAGTCAAATTGTTTGCCGGCAATTTCCATGATGGCTTTTTCTGTTGTTGCCAAAGCAGAAAGGGCTTTTGGGGTTAGAGAAAAATAAATTTTTCGTCCATCGTCGCCATCAAGTGGAATTTCTTTGGTCAGATATCCTTTTGCAACCATTTTTGACATTGTCAAAGACATACTGCTTTTGCTTAGGCAAAAGAGTTCAGAAATTTTAGAAATGGTTGTTATACCACAAT
>JBKEAS010000271.1:0-3245 GCA_047972635.1 Anaerotignum sp. | reverse complement strand
CCGAGTGGAACGAAACAGCAATTCATGATCGGTTGATGGCTTTGGTTGGCGAATTGGGGATTAAAAATGGCCAATTATTATGGCCTGTAAGAACTGCACTTTCTGGTGAACCAACATCCCCGGGTGGTGCGATTGAGCTTGCAGATATTTTGGGCAAGGAAGAAAGCATTCGCCGTATGAAAAAAGGCGTGGAATTATTAAGTAAGTAAGAAACGTATGGTTCGAGCTACCCGTTTTTTTATGGGGAGTTATGATTAAGATAAGCTTCGTATTTCAAAAAAAAATGAGATGCGAAGTTTTTTTTGGCCAAAATGAGCCGGATTTTGTTTGGGGAATTTGAATATAGTACACAGAGGTTCAAGAAAAATGGTAACATAGGGGCTCTTTGGGGCTTGTACTGTTAAAGACTATGCGTATATTTACAAAGCAAATATACTTATAACCGAGGTTTGCAAGCAAACCTTTATTTTCAGTGGGAACTTACTATCCACACTGAAAATAGAAGAATAAACCCTCCACCTTAGAGGTGGGGAAATTCTCCATGTCGGTTAAAAAATTGCCACCCATCTATCTTAAACGCATAAGCTGCATTTGTGATCTTCTCTAAAATTAAAACCAATTCATTTGTAGTTTGCCAAAAAATGCAAATGAAGCGTATGTTCCATACACTTTCCTTGCAATCAAAGAACAAGGGAAATCTTCCCTTCTTTTTTTCGGCAAAGTCAACGCCTTTATTTACTTTAAGCTAGGTAAGACGCAAACAAATCAATCTCAATTAATCTCTACTGCATAATCCTCGCCTTTTTGTGCAAACAACTCTGCCACACGGTCAAACTCAGCATCATCCTCAACGACTTCATATGTTACATCATCTGTATTGATTGAGCTTTCTTTTAAAATCAACGCTTCTGTTTCTTCGTCGTCCATCAATTCTGTTT
The DNA here is from genome assembly GCA_047972635.1 of Anaerotignum sp. GTDB lineage: Bacteria > Bacillota > Clostridia > Lachnospirales > Anaerotignaceae > Chakrabartyella. The sequence continues at coordinate 2,307 of JBKEAS010000271.1, read as the reverse complement.
CAACAACCAATAAATATCTTTCTCCACCGCAAGCAACATTATCAATAATAGAAAATTCAACTTCTGTCCCGTCCTCGGCTGTCATGGTTACTGTTTCAAATTCAATTTCATTTACTTCGTCAAAAATATCTGCCATCTGTCTTACTCCTTCTTCATCCAATCCCAAACAGCTATTATCCTCTATTTTTGCTATCTAAATAGCCCTGCAAAATATGCATAGCTGCCATCTTATCAATTACACTTTTTCTTTTATCATGGCTCAAATCCGCCTCACGCAGTGCACGTTCAGCCGCAATTGTGCTAAATCGCTCATCCCATAAAACCAACTCAACTTTAGGAAAACGCTTTTCAACCTTCTCAGCAAATGCCTTCGTTTTCTCGCAACGCTCGCCCTCGGAGTTGTCCAAATTTTTAGGATAACCCAATACAATGCCTTCCGGATTATATTCTTCCACCAATTCCGCTAGTCGTTTCAAACTTTTTTTATATTCAGCCGGGTTATCTCTACGAATGATTTCCAAACCTTGTGCCGTCCATCCCATAGGATCGCTCACCGCAACACCTATGGTTTTATCGCCATAATCTAATCCTAATATACGCAATTGCCATCCTCTTTCTTAATCGTTACGATTCATATAGTCTTTCACTAGTTCTTCCAATAATTCATCTCGCTCCAATTTTTTAATCATAACACGAGCATTCATATAGCTTGTGATATAGGTAGGATCACCAGACAAAATATATCCAACAATCTGGTTTACCGGATTATATCCTTTTTCCTTTAGTGCTGTACTAACAGCCAAAAGGATTTTTTTGGCTTCGTTTTCGGGCTCTTTTTCTACTCTTCCAAAATATTGTGTTTCATTCATATTACTCATACTTCTCACTCCCAATCAACGATCCGTCCGTTTCACTCCATTATCTTACTTCATCATAATATAAAGCAACTTTTATTGCAACCATAATATCCTTACAGTATCATTACAAATTAGCCTCACCAAAGGCAATTTCGCCTTTTATATGTGTTATTTTTGTCGAAACAATTGTATTTGTAATATTTTCTAAGCTTTTTGCGTGAACTTTCATGTAATTTGCAGTATGCCCTTCGTAAGATCCATCTTCCAAAACCTTTTCATACAACACTTCCACCGTTTCACCCACATATTTTTGTAAAAATGCACCCGCCATTTCTTCATTTAAAACCAATAATTTTTGGCTTCTCTCAGATTTAATGCTACTTTCAATTTGATCTTTTCTTTCGGCTGCCGGTGTCCCCTTCTTTGGTGAATATGGGAATACATGAACTTTTGCAAATGCAATTTCTTTTAAAAATTCATAACATTCGTTAAAGTCCTGCTCCGTTTCCCCCGGAAACCCTACAATAATATCGGTTGTGAGTGCCACAGTTGGCAGATGCTTCCTTAAAAGCGCTGCTGCTTCTCGGTATTTTTTCGTATCATACTTTCGGTTCATTTCTTTTAATGTTTTGTCGCAACCACTTTGCAAAGAAAGGTGAAAATGCGGACAAACCTTGGGCAACTGTGCGATGGTAGCTACAAATTCTTCGCTCACCACATTAGGTTCAATAGAGCTAAAACGAATTCGTTTGATCCCCTCAACCTCATGCACTTGTTTTAAAATGTCCAAGAGGCTGGTTTCTTCTCTATCTTTACCATAACTTGCCACATGAATGCCAGCCAAAACCACTTCTTGAAACCCATTGGCAGCCAAACGGTTTACCTCAGCCAAAACATCTTCCGGCTCACGGCTACGAATTGGCCCACGGGCATACGGGATGATACAATAAGAACAATATTGGCTACAGCCATCTTGGATTTTCAAATACGCACGCGTACGATTTGTTAATTTTTGAATGGAAAGTGGCTCAAACAGACGCTCTTTCATAATGTCTGTAACATGATTTTCTACGCCTGCCTGTAGACTGTATCCCTCAACCTTATCTACAATCTGTGCACGGTCCTTTGTCCCAATGACTAAATTGACCCCTTCCACTTCCATAATTTCCTTTGGTGCAGTTTGGGCGTAGCACCCCACCACAGCAACAACGGCATTTTCGTTTTGTCGTTTCACCTTACGAATTAACTGTCTGGATTTTTTATCGCCAAAATTTGTGACTGTGCAAGTGTTAATTACGTATACATCCGCCACATCATCAATTCCAACTATTTCATATCCCTTTTGTGCAAATAGCTCAGCAATCGCCTCGCTCTCATATTGATTTACCTTGCAACCAAGGGCATAGCTTGCTGCTTTTTTCATCTTCTTCTCCGTTCTTTTGGTCTCAAA
>JBKEAS010000262.1:0-7189 GCA_047972635.1 Anaerotignum sp. | reverse complement strand
GCTTGCATCTGTAATTTTGAAATTTCTTTCATTTGATCGTCAATGACTAAGATCATACCGAAACACTTCGTGGGCAGACCATTTTTATCGTGCCATACACGATATACAAATTGATGCCATTGGATACTACCATCTTCACAAATAATCCGATACTCGACTTCTCCAAAACCTTTACCACTGATCAAATCTTTCCCCATTTTCATAAAGATATCTTTGTCCTCATCAAGTACATGAGGATGCGGCTTTGTAAAATCACTTATCTTCTTAAAAGCTGGTTCCCTGCCGAATAATTTAAAAAAATTGTCAGTAAAAGATAAGCTATCTTTCTCATAATCACCTTCAAAAGAAATCATCCCAGCCATCTCTTCTGCTAGCTTATATTGGTCATGTTCTTTTCGGATCTTTGCACCAATTCCTCTAATGTAATATATCAACCCCAAGCTCAAAAAGAGTACAGTCAGTTGCAGATAAATAGTAATACCCAGATGTTCAAATTCCTCAAAAAACTGCGTGATTGTATCATTTGGTGCAGAACAAAATATGTACCAATCCTCGTATTCCATAGAACTGTATGCCGTAAAATACATCTCTCCACGACTATCGGTATATGCAAATGAACTTGTACGTCCATTTTGCATATTTTTAATAATTGGGACTACATTGATATCTTCAGATTCGAAATAAGACGACAGATTGTTTCTTCCATCAAAAATACTTTTTTGGTGACCTAAATTTATAATATCAGCTTTTGTATTTACCAAATAAACATAACTTTCGCCACCAAAAAAATCGTCATCCTTAATATTTTTAAATGCAGAAAAATCACGCATAATAAATAGCACAGCTACAATCTCATCTTCTTTATATACAGGAACGGATAATAACAACTTACTATCTTGTTGGTTTTCTCCTTTTATATAGCTAACATAAGGGATGTCTTTGACTGTATTCTTAAAAAACTCCTTATCAGAAACGTCAATCAACCCACCACTCTTTAATGTTGCTATACCCGTATTACAATCTACCAATCCCATTTCATCAAAGCTATTGTAGATTATGTTGTTTTCATCATAATCAAATGTTTCTATGGAAGATATGTCCTCCTTTTTTACAATATACGTTGCTAGAGACTCCATAAAGCTAAATTGTTGATCAATTTTTAATGTTAAACTCTTTCCATTACTTTCAGCGTGTTCGCGAAGTATAAAATAAGTCTGGGTTTCAATTAGGCTTTTGCTGTGGTTGGAGAATTTAATAATCTGAAAAAAGGTTGCAGAAAAAAAGATGGTAATCAACAACAATATTAAATAAAATTTCTTAAACACCCACATATTTTCATCTCTCCAACTTATGTCTACAAAAATTTCTTCATATGTATATCTTACTATAATATTTTATCAGAACGCTTACCTATCATATTACATTTTAATGATAATATCAAGATTATAAATATAATTTATTTTATTAAAATTCTACATAAAATATAAAAACCCCCTTCTTCATCTATCAATTTCAACAAAAAGAAGGGGGATTGATCTTATAACGCCATAATGTTGGCATATTTATCAAATTAAATCATTTATTACCAAATAAAATCATGCATGATCTACTGTATGCATATGTGCAATGAGGTCAACAACTTTGTTGCTGTATCCCCATTCATTATCATACCACGCAATTAATTTTACAAAGTTGTCATCTAACATAATACCTGCCTTCTCATCAAAAATACAGGTGTTTGGATCTCCCAAAAGATCACAAGAAACAATATCTTCATTATTATAACTAATGATACCTTTCATTGTTGTTTCAGAAGCCTCTTTCAATTTCGCACAAATTGCTTCGTAACTGGTAGGCGTTTTCAAACGTACCGTCAAATCTACAACAGAAACATCGTTCGTAGGTACACGGAATGACATTCCCGTCAATTTACCTTCTAACTCCGGAATAACCAAACTAACTGCTTTTGCAGCACCAGTTGTAGATGGAATGATATTTCCAAAAACAGATCTACCCGTTCTCCAATCTCTCCCAGCTCTTGCATCAACCGCCTTTTGTTTTGCGGTTGCAGAATGGATGGTTGACATCAGACCTTGCTCTATTCCAAAATTGTCTTGAACAATTTTCACCAAAGGTGCCAAACAATTTGTTGTGCACGAAGCATTTGATACAATGTCGTATTCTTTCTTATATTCCATATGATTTACGCCCATAACAAATGTTGGCATTACACTATCTTTAGATGGTGCAGTTACAATTACTTTCTTTGCTCCACCAATTTTATGCAAACCCGCCTTCACCACTGTGTTAAACGCTCCAGTAGATTCAACAATATACTCAGCACCACATTCTGACCAATTAATCAGCCCTGCATCACTTTCGCTAAAAATATGTATTTTTTTTCCATTTACAATAAGACAATTTTCGCCTATTTCAATCTCGCCATTAAAACGACCAAACACACTATCATATTTTAACTGATAACGCATATAGTCCAATTCTGCATTTCTTAAATTAATTCCACAAAGCTCAAACTCATCAGGACGGCTCATTAAAACTCTAAAAACAACTCTACCGATACGACCAAAACCATTGATACCAACCTTTATTGACATATTGTATCCCCTCTCATGTTTGAAAAAACTTTCTGCAACAACTATTGTAACATAATTAATCGAAAAAATAGGTAAAAAACAACAACAAAAGTAATTTTCAGAACACTAGCCATAATCTAGCTTATTTGTTATTTCAACTTTATGAAAACTATCTATCAAAGTGGGACGTTTTTCGTCCTATTTTATATTTTTGAATGAATTATGGGACGTTTTTTGTCCTATGTCACAATTTTCTATAATCCCACAAAAAAATCGCCAGACTTTTTCATAAAAAAACCTTGCAGATTTTTAAGTCTACAAGGTTTTCAAACATACTAAAATAAAATCTAATTTACGCCTGATCTATCTTATCCATATGAATAATTAAATCCAACGCTTTATTGCTATAACCCCACTCGTTGTCATACCAACTTACCAATTTAACGAAATTATCATTCAAAGCAATACCTGCTTGTGCGTCAAAAATAGAAGTATGTGCATCCGTTAAGAAATCAGAGGACACAACCGCATCTTCTGTGTAATCCATGATGCCTTTCATTTCGTTTTCGCAAGCATGCTTCACTGCTGCTTTGATTTCTTCATAAGTTGCAGCCTTAGCCAAACGACAAGTCAAATCTACAACAGAAACATCAATTGTAGGCACACGGAAGGACATCCCCGTTAACTTTCCATCCATCTCAGGAATAACTTTGCCCACTGCCTTTGCCGCACCTGTAGAAGAAGGGATAATATTTGCAGACGCTGCACGTCCACCTCTCCAATCTTTTTTAGAAGGGCCATCAACTGTTTTTTGTGTCGCAGTCTGAGAGTGCACAGTTGTCATCAAACCTTCTATGATCCCAAAATTATCATTGATAACCTTTGTCAATGGCGCCAAACAGTTTGTTGTGCAAGAAGCATTTGATACAACTTTCATATCTTTTGTATACTTGTCATGGTTTACACCCATTACAAACATAGGTGCATCTGGAGAAGGTGCAGAAATAACAACTTTTTTTGCACCACCATTAAAATGGGCCTCCGCCTTATCCATTGTCGTAAATAAACCTGTGGATTCTAGTACATACGTAGCACCAGCTTCCTTCCAAGGAATTTCCTTAGGGTCCATGCAGTTATACACAATAATTTCCTTACCGTTAATAAAAAGTTTACCGTCTTTGGCTTCCATTTGTGCATTACAACGACCATGTGCGGAATCATACTTTAGCATATAAATCATGTATTCCACATCAACAAAAGGATCGTTTATAGCCACAACATCAGCGTCCCCACGCTCAATTGCAGCTCTAAAAACCAATCGACCAATTCGGCCAAATCCATTAATACCTAATTTTACCATACAAATTCCTCCTCAAACTTTATAGATAGTTGTAATTTTCGGCAAAAGCAACTATCTATAGATACTATACCACAATTTTCCTACTATAGAAAGGAGATCTGGAAAAAATGGCCATATCAATTTCAAATATATGAATGAATATTCGTATTCTTTCCAATTCGTTCAAAAACAATTCTTAATATTCATTCATGCGGAACATATCAATGATACATAGTGTCAGCATTGCAGCAGAAACTGCCAAAGAAACTGCACTAACAATTAAACGAGATACTTTCATGTTGTTACCCCCTTTCAGAAAAACTTGTAATTTTTATGAAAATATTTTATCATGTTAGTCATAAGAAGTAAAACAAATTCAATCATTTTTTTAAAGGATGTGCACTTTTTATGATTTTTATCGGCGGCATTTCTCAAGGATACAAAGATTTAACATTTCTTCAAACTTTAATTTGCAAAAAATGTGGCAGGTATAGCAGTGTATCTGTGTATATGGTTTATACGTATTTTAGCTTTTTCTTTATCCCTTTATTCAAATGGGACAAAAAATACTACGCTGTTTCTAGCTGCTGCAAAACCACCTTCGCAATATCAAATGACATAGGCAAAGCCATAGAACGAGAAGAATTGACCTCATTACAAGAAGATGATTTGGAAATTGTGGGTATGTCTAATTTAGCATATTCAAATTGTCGTAGCTGTGGCTATTTATTAACACCTGAATACACGTATTGCCCAAAATGCGGTACAAAATCAGAAAATGACTCGTGATCATCACGAGCCATTTTTACTTCTATAACTCTATAACTGACATAATTTTATCATTCCTTATTCCCTATCCCTTTTTATATCATTTGTCACAAACTTTTTTATATTTCTGTGGAAAGTCGTTTTCGCATTCGCTCCAAGACCTTCTTTTCAATACGTGAAACTTGTACCTGAGAAATTCCCATTCGTTTTGCAGTTTCCGTCTGCGTTCGATCTTCAAAATAACGAAAAATAATGATTTGACGCTCTTTTGGTTCAAGGCTATCCAACGCTTCTTTTAAACAAAGTCGATTTATTATCTGTTCGCCGTCTTCTTTTGCTGGAACCTTATCTTGAATTTGCAAATCATCTTGTTGTGACACAGGGGCGTTTAAGCTTTCCATCTCTCTTTTGGATTCCAATGCCAAAATAAGCTGTTCCACTTCGACCCCCAAAGCCTCAGAAAGCTCAAGCAGAGTCACCTCTCGATTGGTCTGATGTTGTAGTTTTTCTTGCATTACTTTCGCCTTAACAGCAAGCTCCTTTAATCCTCGACTAACCTTTATGGCACCATCATCTCGAAGAAATCTGCGAATTTCACCAATGATCATAGGAACGGCATAGGTTGAAAATTTTACTTCAAAAGAAAAATCAAATTTTGCAATACACTTTAATAGACCAATTGCACCAATTTGATATAAATCCTCCATCTCTACACCTCTGCCTTGAAATCGCCTCACAACGCTCCAAACCAACCCTGTGTTTTCTTGTAATAATATCTCCTTTGCCTCTTTGTCTCCATCTTTTGCCTGCTGAATGAGTTTTTGTGTCCTATCCACGACATCCCCTCATTCCGTAGTCAATGTTTTCTCCATATATATTCTGGTTCCTTCACCTTCCTTGCTTTCTATATGAACCCCTTCCATAAAAGTCTCCATAATGGTAAAACCCATACCCGAACGCTCAAGCTCTGGCTTTGAAGTATACAAAGGTTCTCTGGCTTGGGTTACATCTATTATCCCCATGCCCTGATCTGCAACTTCTATGTAAACCCGCCCATCTTTATAGCCACAAAACAATTCAACCTCTCCATCTTTTTCTTCATACCCATGAATGATGGCATTTGTAACGGCTTCGGAAACTGCTGTCTTTATATCTGTAATTTCAGACAACGTGGGATCATGTTGTGACAAAAATGCAGCTGTCATAACTCTTGCTAAAGATTCATTTTGAGATTTCGCAGCAAAAAAAACACGAAACTGATTTTGATATTCCATTATTTATCCCCTCCTTCCACATATTGTAACGCTGCCTCTACGTTATGAAATGATGGAATAAGAGATTGCATGGCCGATAACCGAAATATTTGTTGCACCCGTTCATTTGCCTCTGCGACGGCAATTCTGCCTCCTAGTCTCTGAATAATTTTGTACCTTCCAATCACCGCACCAATACCAGAGCTATCCATAAAAGAAACGCTTCCCATACGAAAAATAATATTTTTTCCGCCCATTTTTTCCAAAGCACTATCCGCTTCTGTTCGCAATACTTCGCAAGAATGATGATCAATTTCCCCATCTATTTTAATAATTAATGTTCTATTCTTTTTTATAAAATTGAGTTCCATAATAACTCCTCCTTTCCTAATAACTATACATGAATTTTAGCCTCATACTTGCAAAATCCATCACCAAAATCTCCCTTGTCATGCTATGTCCTCCTAAAAAAGGACATAAAGAATTTTTTTTAGACACGCACACAAAGCAAATTCACCACATACACTAAGTTTATGACACACAGTTTTATCAGGCACTATATCATTCGGGGGTGAGTATATGCTAACTTTTTTAATCGCTTTACCGCTTTTATTTGCATTTTCTACTGCTGGTGCTTTTCCAAAACCATTATCAAGAGAAGAAGAGACATATTACCTTAATCTATATCAATCGGGAAATGAGCTCGAAAAAAAAGAAGCAAAAGATAAATTAGTCCTTCATAACCTTAGACTAGTGGCACATATCGCAAAAAAATACTCAAGCAACGTAAAGGATCCGGAAGAACTTATTTCCATCGGCATCATCGGGTTAATTAAAGCAGTAGATTCATACAATATAGAAAAAAATGTAAGACTCGTGTCATATGCAGCCAAATGCGTACAAAACGAACTGTTGATGTGGCTTAGGAGCAGTAAAAAATATCAACATGACATATCTTTACACGAACCCATAGGCACCGACCGAGATGGAAATGAAATTGTAATGTTAGATATCATCAACAGCGACACACCAGACTTTGCCGAAACACTTGATTTCTCCATCAAATCAGACAAAATGCTAGACGCCATAAAAACCATACTCTCCCCTAGAGAACGAACCGTGATTGTATTACGATATGGCCTAGCAAATCAAGATGTTCTAACACAACAAGAAATCGCCGAACGCTTAGGAATTTCTCGTTCTTACTCTTGTGTTATTATAGGGCTAAACAATTT
>JBKEAS010000250.1:0-5648 GCA_047972635.1 Anaerotignum sp. | reverse complement strand
TCCCTCACTCCGCTACCAACAGAGTGAGGGACAAGCGGTCATACATAGTACAAACGCTCTCAACAAGCTAATTGTATCACAAGACCGCTTTATTTACCATACCTAAAATAAAGGAGGTCTTATTTTTATGGCGACTGCAAAAAAATTACCGTCTGGCTCCTGGTCATGCCAAGTTTACAGCCATACCGAAATGGTAGACGGGAAAGAAAAAAGAAGATATCAGCGATTTACTGCATCTACAAAGAAACAGGCAGAATATAAGGCGGCTGAATTTCAGCTTAATAAATACCGCATGAGAATGCCCGAAAACCTAACTGTAAAAGAAGCAATCACGAATTACATTGAGGTAAAAAAGAAAACGCTTTCACCGTCTACAATTAGGGCATATTCTTCCCTTGCCAAATACCATTACAGCGAAATCGATATTCCGATTGCTAAAATAACGAATGAAATCTTACAAAAATATTTTAACAAGGCATCAATCGATTTAACGCCAAAAACGGTACGCAATATATCTGGGCTTTTGAGTGCTACATTGAAGTTCTATCACCCCGATTTTCACTACAATGTTACCATGCCCTCAAAAAAGAGAGAGGAGATTACCGTGCCTTGCGAAAATGATTTAAAAAAAATCATCGAGTTATCCCAAGACAGTTTAATCCACCTTCCAGTCCTAATTGCGTCTGGTATGGGAATGCGTCGCGGAGAGATAGCAGCGTTAAGAGTCGGAGATATTGATTTTACAAAAAATATTGTTTCGGTAAATTATTCAATGGTTTTCGACAAGGACAAAAATGACTGGGTACGCAAATCACCAAAAACAAACGCAGGCAAAAGAGAATTGCCCATTCCATCGCATATTCTTTCAGTGCTAAAAGAAGCTGTTCATGGTAAAAAAGCGAATGCTTCATTAACGGATATGACACCGACAGATATTACAAATCACTTTTTTCGATTTTTACAAAAATACGAAATAACTCATATGCGATTTCATGACCTACGGCATTACTATGCCTCTATGATGCTTGCCAATAATGTGCCCGACAAGTATGCATTAAAGCGAATGGGACACGCCACCGACAGTATGTTAAAACGCGTGTATCAACATACTATGAAGGAAAAGGAGAATGAAGTAACCGAAACCATTGATAATTATTTGGCATCGGTTTTTGGATAAAAGAAATAGCGATGCAACACGAAATGCAACACAAAATCACCGAGCCATTACTTTTACTGGTTTCTTAGCGTTTTTATCACGGGTTCGATTCCCATCATCCGCTTTTTTGTAGTATTGCCCGATTTGGCTTGAATATATCAAAAAACCTTGAAAATTCAACGAAAATCAAATTTTTCATAGTTTTCTCTTATGATGTAAAACTTTAGCTGATTGAACAAACATACAACATGAACCTACATCTTCTCTTTCTGAAGATGTATTTTTTTATTTTCGCCTTTATTTTTTAAGCACACGAGAAATGATATATGTTACCTTGAACGGTTTTTGTACTATTTTAAATAGATATCTTTCAAATGAAATCCCATTCCATGCGCCAACCAATAACCATAATTTGTTTCATCAATTCAACGAACGCTCTCTTGACTAACGCTGTCATTTATGGGTATTACTAATACAGAAATCCTGATTGCACACGAACTATTCTACAATTTAGCAGTATATACAATTTTCAACATAAATGTTATACTTAATGGAAATTAGAACAGGGTCTCTAAAACAAATTATTCCGAAAGGAGGCTTGAGATATTGATCAAATTCAGCAATGTAACAAAAACCTTCTGTGATGATGAAGTTGGTGTTGAAAAAATTTCACTCGATATTAAAGACGGGGATTTCGTTTTTCTTGTAGGAAAAACAGGATCCGGAAAAAGCACCTTGCTTCATCTTTTAACCGGTGAACTCAAACCTTCATCCGGAGACATTTGGGTAGACAACCAATCTGTGGGCGATCTCTCTCGCAAAGATCTCCCTTATTACAGACGAAAATTGGGAATTGTCGACTGTGAGTACCCTTTAATCGAAAATAGAACTGTTTATCAAAATTTAGAAGTCACCATGCTCGCCACAGGTCATTCCAAAAAATCAATCCGTCAATCCATTCCTCTGGCGCTTGGCCTTGTTGGAATGACGAATAAGATGCATGAATACCCAAGAAATTTATCGGGTGGAGAAACATTTAAAATCATCCTAGCAAGAGCTGTAATCAACAACCCAAAAATCATCCTGGCCGACGAACCTACGGCACAATTGGACTACGATTCAGCCCTTGATATCATGACGTTATTTAATGAAATCAATCAACTAGGAATTACAATCATTATCGCAACCCACGCAAAAGAATTTGTAGATATTATGAAAAAACGTGTGGTTACCTTGCAAAACGGTAAAATTCTTGGTGATGTAAGTAAAGGAAAATACGGTTGGATTATATGAAAAAGCAAAAACAAAAAAGAAATCGCTTATACAAAAAAATATTTAGAACTACCTTTGTTTTAACATATATTGGCTTTATTGGGTTTTTATTTCTATTTTCAACGCGTATCACTTCTGCAGATATTGATTATTTCATAAAAGATACCCAGAAATACACTGCACAATTAATATCTTCAATGAAATCGCAAAAGGCGGCCTATGATGCCAAGCGAGAAGCCAAACTTCAAGCAAAACAAGAAGCAGAGGCAGCAGAAAAAGCCCGCATGGAAGAAGAAAAAAAAGCTGTTGCCGAAGCAGCCGCAAGAAAACAACTGGGGCTTGATGCTCAAAATGAAACCATTTTATATTCTAACAACATCAACCTAGTTTACTTTTCTCAAACAGATCCAAGGTGGAACACAACCATCTACGGCAACGACAATACCATCGGTATCTATGGTTGTGGGCCAACCACATTGGCTATGGCAGTAACAACCCTCACAGACGTAGACCTTACTCCGGATAAGGCTGCAAAATGGTCTTATGATAACGGACATTTTGCTGACAACAGCGGCTCATATCATTCAATTATACCAGAAGGTGCTGTAGCCTTCGGGCTTTCGTCAAAAAGCTTAGAGAAACCCTCAGCACAAACCATATTGGATGAGCTCAACAAAGGAAACCTCATCATTGTTTTAATGAATAAAGGGGTCTTTACCTCTCAAGGGCATTTTATTCTACTCCGTGCCGCTACAGATGACGGAAAAGTTTTGGTTGCAGACTCTCAAAATTTAGAAAATAGCCAACATCCATGGGAAATTCAAACAATACTAGACCAGGCGAAATATGGTGCTAGCGCCGGCGGTCCATTTTGGTCCATTGGCAAACCTTAACATGATATCAAAAAGAACAGCCCCTTGATTGAAACAAAAGTCTGTTCTTTTTTTATGATTTTATGGTACTAAAAAACCCCTTAAGTATGGATAAAACCGCACTTAAGGGGAATAGGAAAAACTAAGTTATTTCCATTGTTTAATCATTTGTTGTAAAAAGATTTTTTTCCTGCTATTTTCATATTTACCGGTTTATCCAGTTCGATTGTCCGTTCCAAACATCTAGCAATTCTTCGGCTAAGCTCAAGCATCTGTTGTAGTTTTTCATCAGCTACTTTCTTTTCTTCCAAAGGTTTTTGCAAAACATTTCTAATCGCCATCTGGTCACTTTCAGACATAGTTTCCAGCAAATCGTCTATAGCATAATTAAAGTTTTCAATTTCAATCATCGCTTCGGTACGCATCTTCATAATCATTCCAAAAGCATATAAATCATTGATTTGTAACATCTGGCCCATTTGTTTGGTAAGGTCTTGTAATTCATTCATTTTATAAAATTTCTTTTGAAGGTTTGAATTAATCTCTTCAAATGTTGCATTCATACCGGGCACATCCTTTTTTTCTTAACTCTAATTTTTCACCAAGTCCTTCTGAGACAGTGCATCTGCCTCTTTAAACGTATTTCTCAAATCCATCAACATAGTCCGAAGGCCATGTATCAACTCAACATTTCTTCCTGCCTTAATTCTCGCTATCTGAAATTGAAAATACTCATACATCCTTGAAATATCATGACTAATACTATACGACTTGTCAAGTGTGGTATCAAGATAACGGATAATCTCCGAAACTCTCTCCATTGATGCTGTAAATGTAGGGATGTCATCGTTTTTCAAAGACATCTCAGCTTTTGTAAGTCTCTTTGCACTCTCATCAAAAAGAAGTAACAAAAGCTCACCTGAAGTCATCGTATTCATTGATTGTACCTTGTAATTTTGATAACCGTAATTATTCATCCTCTATTCATACCCTCTCATAAGTCATTAGGCACTCAGCTGTGATAACCAGCTACTTTGTGTATTTGACTGCTGAATAATTTGTTCTAACGCTGTAAATTGCGTTTGATATCTTGTACGCTCTGTTTCCAATTTTGTCTCTAATCTTTCAATGATTGCATCGATGTCATCCATCTGTGTCAACAAGCTATTTTTCAACAAAGATGTTGCTGATTTTTCGTTACCTGCCTTTTCAACCAAAATCCCCTTTGTCGCACCTGTTGTTTTTGCGTACTTATCTGTGATGTACTTCATTCTTGTCATTACACCACCAGTTGTTGTGCTACTACCATCACTTGATGCAATCATCAAATCTCTTACGTTATCAGGATTTTCTGCAAGAGCAGCTTCAAGCTTACTCTCATCTAAAGTGATCTTACCATTTTCTGACCAATCACTAGAAACAGAAATACCGATATCCGAAAGGCTTACCCCGTTTACAGATGTGCTTAAGAAAGCAAATCGTAAATCACTACTTAAGCTGTTAATATCAGGGTCGCTAAAAAGCAGACCTTTTTTCGCTTCAGTTTCCCAAGCAGCAATTTCGTCTTCTGACATTTCTTCTTTTTGTTCGTCTGTAAGCGGTGCATAATCTCTATCTGGTTGTTCAGTCTTTGCAGAATTTACAGATGCAATCATTGAATTATAATCGTTGATCATGCTCTTTATCGCATCAACAATTTTGGTTGTATCAGCAGTTGCATCAAAGGTGATGGCTTCTGTATCTGAAACATAGTTGCCATCTGTGTCAAAACCAAATGTACCCTTTACACCAATCGTCATACCATCCAAAGTGAAGGTGTTTGACCCTCTGGAGATTTCTGTTGCATCAGAACCGCCTTCGCCGTCAAAATCCACAAGAACGATTGCATCTTGCCCTTGTATTACAGTACCGTTGATTTCATTACTAGAAGAATCAATTTTTCCTTCTGAATCACGCTTTCCAAAAAGCAAGCGTTCCATATCATTTAATTCGCCTGAAGTACCAATTTCAATCTGACCAGAAGCACCGCTATTGGTAGATGTCATAGAAAAAGAGTCGCTGTTTGAATTATAAGCAATCTTTACGCCCGCTTCTTCATTGTTATTGATCGCATTTAAGATATCACCTAATGAAGTTTTACCTGCTGTATAGGTAAATTTAATGCTTTCACCGTTGATGTTGATATCATATTCCTGACCATCTACAAGACCAAGGCTTTCCACATCTTTCAAACCAGAATTTTCCAAAGCCGTCGTTGTATTTAGCTTGTTTGTTGCACCACTTTTAATACCAAATACACCGGTTTCACCCATTACACCAGTAGAAGAACTTGTGATGTTTAAAATGGA
>JBKEAS010000222.1:0-1690 GCA_047972635.1 Anaerotignum sp. | reverse complement strand
TAATTTAAAAAACACCTTCACAAAATTCAATTTTGTGAAGGTGTTGCAGCAAATATAATATCAATCAATTTTTTTCTTTCGGTAATCCATTCATTCGTTTTTCTGTCATAAAACTTTGTATTTGAATTGATTGCAAATGGAATATTTGCATCTTCAAGCGATGTTGTCATAAACTTTGAAAACGCAATTTGCTCTTTCGTTGTGTAACTATCCCCATCGTTATAATTACTAGGCATCCACGCACCTACCCATGTTGGTATACCCGTTTTTTCTTGCCATTCCAAAGCAACATCAATTTTTTCAGAAATTAGCTTTTTCTTGGAATTTGTGCCTGTTGTCCATTGCTTGTTTTCATTGGTCTTATCCGGCCCGGAAGCATAAAAATGCCATTCCGCCATAAGGTATTGGTTGTGCTCCTATTTCCTGAAATTCCTTTTTTTCATATTCTTTCATTCGTACAACGCTACTGTAGTCCGCCGAAATCAATCCCAAAGATAGTGCACATATGACCACAATGCACATTGATTTTTTAAACATATTACTTTCCCTAAATAATTCATCGCTTTCTATTTATCATTTGCCTTTCCATTCGCACCAAACTTGCCAATTTCACCCAAAACACCCTGTGTGCCGTCTGCAAATTGGCTCTTTTCCATCTTATCAATATAGTCTCCACGTTTTTCATAAAGCGTGATGATGTTTTCATAAAAAGCCAACGACGTCATTTCTTCTTCTGGCAAAACTCTAGCAAAGCCTTGCTTTGCAAAGGAATTTGCATTCAAAATCTGATCCCCTCTACTGGCACTTTTTGAAAGCGGAATGAGTAAATGCGGTTTTTTCAATGCCAAAAATTCACAAATCGAATTACTCCCCGCACGAGAAACAATCACATCTGCCGCAGCAAGCAAGTCAGCCAAACCGGAAGAAACATACTCAAATTGTTTATATCCACTTTGTTGTGCAAAATTTTCATCCAAATTCCCCTTGCCACAAAGATGGATAACATGAAATTTTTCCACCAAATTCACTATTTCTCCTCGTAAACATTCGTTAATTTTCACCGATCCCAAAGAACCGCCCATCACCAATAGTATAGGTTTGTCGCCATCAAATCCACACTGCGCCAAACCCTTTTCTTTGTCACCTTCAAATAATTCCTTTCGAATAGGTGTACCTGTGTAAACACCCTTCCCCTTAGCTATATGTTCCCCTGTTTCTGGGAACGCAGTGCATATCGTTTTTGCCCAAGGCATAGCAATTTTATTGGCCAAACCAGGTGTAAAATCCGACTCATGGATGATAACAGGAACGCCATTTGCCTTCGCACCTAAAACCACAGGCACCGTAACGAAACCACCCTTAGAAAATACCAAATCCGGCTTTAATTCTTTAATCAGTTTCTTTGCCTCTCTAACACCCTTTATCACACGGAACATATCGCTCACATTCTGTTTCGAAAGATATCGACGTAATTTCCCCGTAGGAATACCGTAATATGGGATGCCTTCCGCCTCAACCAAACTTCGCTCAATCCCTTTTTCAGAACCAATATAAACCACTTCCCAACCATCCTCTTTTAAAAATGGTAATAATGCCAAATTAGGCGTAACATGCCCCGCTGTTCCACCGCCTGTCAAAACGATTTTTTTCATGTTTATTCATCCTTCCCCCCAAAAAATTTACTTATTAT
>JBKEAS010000120.1:0-4434 GCA_047972635.1 Anaerotignum sp. | reverse complement strand
CTGCGGGCAATGAAGAAGGCGTGGAATATGAAACAATCAGATATGAAGGGTATGGCCCTTCTGGTGTGGCAGTTATTGTTGAGGCACTGACGGATAACAGAAACCGTGCCGCTGCTAATGTTAGAAATGCCTTTACAAAAGGTGGCGGAAACATGGGCACATTAGGGTGCGTTTCTTTTATGTTTGATGAAAAAGGTCTGATTGTGATTGATAGAGAAGAAGTTGAGATGGACGAAGAAGAATTGATGATGGTTGCTTTGGATGCTGGAGCAGAGGATTTTTCGGCAGAAGATGATAGCTTTGAAATTACGACCTTGCCAGAAGATTTTTCTGCTGTGAGAGAGGCGTTGGAAAAAGCGGAAATTTCCATGCTATCTGCAGAAGTTACGATGATTCCCCAGACTCATACAGAACTTAAGACTGCGGAAGATTTGAAAAAAATGAATAAATTGTTGGACTTGTTGGATGAGGACGATGATGTGCAGAATGTGTATCATAATTGGTGGTCGATATAAAGTCAGAAAAATAGTACATCTATGAATTATAATAGATCTGTCCTTTTATACGACACTTCTTCCGACATCTGAGGTTACAGACAGCCTAAGCATAGATCAAAAAGATTTGGAGACTATAGGCGTTAGTGAAATAAAAGAGGTTAAGATAACTTCCATGTGTATAATGAGGATGATTATTCGGAGTCATTTAATACAAAGGAAGCAACTATAACGATTAAAAAATAATGTGGACTTTTTATGATAGTGGTTATATTACAACTGATTAAGAAGCTTATAAAAGTATGTTTGTAAAGTATTGAGCATAAAAAAAGGTGGCAATCTGCCACCTTTTTTTTAATGCTCACTTGTAGGCATTTCTGGAAATGGTAAAAGGTTTTGTTCTTTTGCGTGGTTTATAACTTTATATTTTCCCTTTGGCTCTAGAAGTTCTTTTCTGGTATGATTTTTTACGTCTTTTTTTGCCACAATAATCACCTCATTATAGTATGGGATGAAAGATAATGATTTAAACTGGGAAATATTTTTTATCATCGCTATAAAGTGGCAATTATAATAGGTCTTGATAACTTTCTATGTATTGATCCGCCATTAAGCGGATGGTCTGGTTATCTGTTTGCGCTGTAGAATCAGCAATTGCATAAACAGTAAAGCCACCTTTTTTTGCACCTTTTATAGCGTAAAGGGCATCTTCAAATACAATGGTGTTTTCGATGTCGCCACCTAATTTTTCCATAGCGATACGGTAAACATTAGGTTCGGTTTTATAATGACCTGTTTCGGTACAGGTTAAAATAAATTCAAAATATTTGTTTAGATCCAGTCGTTCTAAGGCAGGTGTGATATAACTTGCCTCGGAAGCGGTTAAGATGCACATTTTTGTTCCTTTTGCAAACTCTTGGTCTAAAAATTCTCTTACATATGGTTTAAGTGGAATGGTATTTCGATAAGCGTCTTCTACGAAAGCAACGACCTCGTTTACAATTTCATCCACGCTATGTGGCACGCCTAAATCAGTACGAAAATATTCTGCTGTTTGTCTGATGGTTTGCGTTTTTAGAATACTAAGTAAATTTTCGGGGACTGTGAAGTTGTGATTTAACAAAAAATTACGTCCTGTGTTTCTCCAAACAGGCATGGAGTCAATTAAAGTGCCATCAAGATCGAAAATAATACTTTTCATATATGCTCCTTTATTATTTATATTTATCCGTTTTTTCAGCAATGGTTAAAACGCCATCAGGGTTGTGGAAAATCTTTATATAGGATTTTGTGGAAGGTGCTCCTTGTTCGATAGGAATTTCTTGGCAGCGTTTGATAATTGCCATTAAAGTTTCAAAATCTCCCTCAACTGTAGTTTCGAAGGGGCCAACCACAAAGTGACATCCTGTTGAGGCAATATATTCTATAACGGTGTCGACAATAGAACAAATTTTATCTATTTCTGTTACGTCAGGCAAAACTTGAATTGCAATGCTTGTAGTATGCATTTGGATCACTCCTTTTTAACAAGTGTAGCATTTTCTACAAAGAAACTCAAGAAAACAGAATTACTTTTCATTTTCAGCAATTTGATTTTCCTGTTATTTTTGTTATAATGTAATTAAAAATGGAAAATAATTGTGTAAGTTTATAATAAAAAGGAGACTTAAGATGGAATATCGTATCGAAAGAGACTCTATGGGTGAAGTGAGGGTTCCAGTAGGCGTGTATTGGGGAGCTCAGACACAGCGAAGTTTTGAAAATTTTAAAATTGGTACTGAGAAAATTCCTTTGGAGGTCATTTATGGATTTGCAATTTTAAAAAAAGCGGTGGCACAGGCAAATGTGGACTTAGGTAAGTTGGATGACGAAAAATGTATGCTCATCGCACAGGTTTGTGACGAGATTTTACAAGGGAAATTAGACGACCAATTTCCGTTGGCAGTATGGCAAACGGGTAGCGGTACACAGTCTAATATGAATGTGAATGAGGTTATTGCCAACCGTGGAAATGAAATTGCACAGAAGAAGATATTGCATCCGAATGATCATGTGAATATGTCTCAAAGTTCAAATGATACGTTCCCAACGGCGATGAATATTGCGGCGACGTTGGAAATTAAAAATCGACTTTTGCCTATAGTAGAGAAAATGATTGATGAATTTGTTCGATTGGAAGAAGAAAACAAAGGGATTATCAAGACGGGCAGAACACATTTACAAGATGCGACACCAATTACTTTTTCCCAAGAAATTAGTGGTTGGCGTAATATGCTAGAAAAGACGAAGGCGATGATTGAAATGAGCCTTGTTGGTGTGCAAGAATTGGCATTAGGCGGGACTGCTGTTGGGACAGGCTTAAATGCACCAGAAGGATTTGGTGAAGCTGCGGCGAAGGAAGTTTCAAAACTTACCGGCGAAAGATTTATGACAGCAGAAAATAAATTTCACGCATTAACTGCAAAAGA
This sequence comes from Anaerotignum sp., assembly GCA_047972635.1. GTDB lineage: Bacteria > Bacillota > Clostridia > Lachnospirales > Anaerotignaceae > Chakrabartyella. The sequence goes on along the minus strand of JBKEAS010000120.1, from coordinate 1,472 downwards.
TGAATTGGTTTTTGCACACGGTGCCTTAAAGGCATTGGCGGCAAATTTAATGAAAATTGCCAATGATATTCGATGGCTTGCTAGTGGGCCACGTTGTGGGTTTGGAGAGATTTTTATCCCTGAAAATGAGCCGGGAAGCTCTATTATGCCTGGAAAGGTGAACCCCACGCAGTGCGAGGCTGTGACTATGGCAGCGGTGCAAGTTATGGCAAATGATACGGCAATTGGTATTTGTGCGTCTCAGGGGAATTTTGAATTAAATGTGTATATGCCAGTTTGCATTTTGAATTTTTTACAGTCTGTACGGCTTTTGGCAGATGGGATGGAATCTTTTCGTATCCATTGTGTTTCTGGGATTAAGGCAAATAAAGAAAAGATGGATGAAAATTTGAACCGATCGCTGATGTTGGTTACTTGTTTAAATCCTTACATCGGTTACGAAAATGCGGCAAAAACCGCTAAGAAGGCATATCATGAAAATATTTCTTTAAAAGAAGCATGCGTTATGTTAGGATTTTTAAAAGAAGAAAAATTTGACGAGGTATTTCGTCCGGAAGATATGGTTTAAGGTATGGGTTATTATTGTATTTAATTTGAGACAAACAGGAGGCATCAAGGATGAGTATAGAAGAAGAAGCGTTAAAGTTACATTATGAAATGCAAGGGAAACTTGAGGTGGTTTCTAGAAAAGAGATTAAAACCAGAGAAGACCTTTCTTTGTTATACACTCCTGGTGTTGCAGAGCCTTGCCGTGTGATTGAAAAAAATTATGAGGAGTCCTTTCGTTTGACACGTCGTTCTAATTTGGTTGCGGTTGTGACTGATGGAACGGCAGTTTTGGGTCTAGGAGATATTGGACCTGCAGCAGGAATGCCTGTTATGGAGGGAAAATGCGTCTTATTTAAAGAATTTGGTGGTGTGGATGCCTTTCCAATTTGCATTGATTCTAAGGATGTCGACACGATTGTTCAGACAATATATTTGATTTCAAAAAGTTTTGGGGGCATCAACCTAGAGGATATCTCTGCACCCCGTTGTTTTGAGATTGAGCGGAAATTAAAGGAAATTTGTGATATTCCTATTTTTCATGATGACCAACATGGAACAGCCATTGTGGTTGCTGCTGCAATGATTAATGCTATGAAAGTGGTTGGCAAGAAAATGGGAGAGATGAAAATTGTTATCAACGGTGCTGGTGCAGCAGGGATTGCCATTGGTAAGCTTTTGATTTCCATGGGGTTTGGAAATATTGTGTTATGTGATGTCAACGGTATTATTTGTGAGGGAGAGATGGGGCTAAATGCTGGTCAAGCAGAAATTGCTTGCATTAGTAATGTACATAAGGAAAAGGGAACGCTGGCAGATGCAATGAAGGGTGCAGATGCATTTGTTGGAGTTTCACGTCCAAACATGGTATCAAAGGAAATGGTTGCTTCTATGAATGAAGGAATTGTTTTTGCAATGGCAAATCC
>JBKEAS010000111.1:0-2067 GCA_047972635.1 Anaerotignum sp. | reverse complement strand
TATCTTTTGCATCCCAGTCGATTGGCTGTTTTACCAATTCCCAACCACGTCTCTCACAAACCTCTGCTGCCAAGTCTAAGTCAAACCCAACATACTCCCCTGCTTCATTGCGGTAGCCGTAAGGGGGATACTCTGCATCAAAGCCCACGATTAACTTCGTACGTTCTTCTGCTACTGTGTCGTTTCCATCTACGGCAGCATCGCCTTGGTCTGCATCAGTGTTGCCACAAGCAGCCAATACTGTAACACCCATTACCATTGTCAAAAATAGTGCTAAATATTTTTTCATAATCCATTTCCCCTTTTTATATATTCTACTTTACAAACAACTTATTGTTTAGTTCTTTATTATATTAGCACACTACCACGCTAAAGTAAAGTAGTTTTTTAAAAAAAGTTAAAAAAATTTTTAAAAAAAAAGACGAACACCTGCTGTTCGCCTTTTCAGAGTCATTTTTACTTAATTGACCATCTTGATAATTAAAATTTTTTGGCCTGGATAAATCTGATCCGGATCTTCTATTTCATTTACCATCAAAATACGTTCTGTGGTCGTATCGAAATATTTGGCAATTTTCCAAAGGCTATCTCCCGACTGTACGGTATAGATAATTGCCCCTGCCAATGATTTCTTTAAATTCTCACTATCCCTTAAACGAATATTGGTTACAAGTTGTGCTTCTTCTTGTCTCTTGGCATCTGCTTCAAGTACAATAGATGCAAAAATCTCGCCTTCCGTATCAGAAATAATTTGGAAATCAATTTCTTCTACATTTCCTTTGACCAAAACCTCATCCTCAGATGAAATACCTTTCATCTCAATTTTTTGGGTAAAAGGAATGCCCTTTTTCGCCATACATACCGCATGGTCGTCTTCTTCACAAAAATATAAAATTTCCACTGTTAAGACGCCATCAACCGTAACCATATCCTCATTTACTTCCACATCTTCAATGCTAACACTTCCCCACGCATGCCCAACTTGGAGCATTGGCTTTTCACCTTGATCCAAAGAAACTTTTTCCTTCAACGTAAATGCATTTTTCACCTTTCCTACAGAAACAGGATATGTGATATTTTCTCGGATCACTTCTGTCTCCATTCCTGGTGCATACGCATCTGTTACCACATCTTTTTCAACGTAATCCCATGCCAAGAGATCTGCAACGATTGTTACATCAATTTCTAAAACGCGTGGCTCACCATCATCATCAAGGGAGGTCTTAACCGATTCTTCGTCGATATATAAATCCATATCAACATTACTCTTTGGCGTAATGCCATCTGCCTCAATGTAACCACTAAATGGAATTTTCTCACTTAAAACACGTACAGTCCCAGTGCCTTGCTCATCGGTATAAAGCATACCCAAAACCAAATTACTACGGATCATTACTTTTCCGTCCATAGGACGAATTTCTTGATCAGTTAAGAAAAACTCATAACTCAAAATTTCTCCCACTGCCGCTGTCGTTTGTGGCAATACAATTTCTTCTTTGATCGTAAACCTGTCCTTCTTCTCAGCCACTACCTCTTCCATAGAAAGCTTTCCTTCTAAAAAGACCATGCCGTTGCCTTGGGTAAGTTTTACAACATCTACTTTATGTACACGTTCTGCCGTCGCAGGCAACCCAATCACAGCTTTGATACCCAACTTCCTATCATTGATTACCTGGCAATCCAAATGATCCAATGTTGTTTTTAATTTTACCTGCATATCCTTCTCTAAGCCATCCATATAAATAACATCTTCAATGGGTAAGCTTACACTCATTGCATATACAGCATTTTCGCCCTTATTTGAGCGATAAAGAATATTAATTTCCAAATCGCCCGAAACATTAATTCGGTCATCTCCAACTCTTACATCTTTCATTTTAATTTTCCCACGACAACTCAATACTTCATTCACATCAGGCTTGCTGTCAGGTGCAATAATATCCCCTTCTAGCAAGATTTGAGAAGCTTGCTTCCCACCCTGCTGTTTTAGTACAATTTCTTCCCTTTCCCATTCCATCGGCAAAAAACCTCCTTCGCTATTTTTGCGGCAGTTTAGACACTGATTTC
>JBKEAS010000064.1:0-6673 GCA_047972635.1 Anaerotignum sp. | reverse complement strand
TGGAAGTTATTACTGTGGGTATTATGCACTATTCTGCGATTGTTCCAGGGGCGATCGCTGCTTTGATTGCTGCGGCGATTGCACAAGCAGTAAACTTTCATCCAGTGGCATACAGTGTTTTGGGTATTCCACATGAGATCGACTTGAAAATTGCTTTATCAGTAGGTTTATTGGGCATTATGTGTGCTGTGGTTAGTATGCTGTTTTGTATTGTGATGGATAAGGTCACACATGGATACAAAAAATATATAGTCAACCCTTATGTTAGAGCTTTTGTTGGTGGCGTATTGGTTCTTGGACTAACATTTTGGGTAGGTAGCAGAGATTATAATGGTGCGGGTATGGATATCATTCAAAAAGCTATTGAAGGGGAAGCAAAACCAGAGGCATTTTTGTTGAAAATATTGTTTACTGCCGTTACTTTAGGGGCTGGTTATAAAGGTGGAGAAATTGTGCCTACTCTTTTTATTGGAGCGACCTTAGGTTGCGTTTTAGGTCCTGTTTTTGGGCTTTCGGCATCGTTTGCAGCTGCTTTGGGGATGGTTTCAGTTTTTTGTGGGGTTACCAACTGTGCAATTGCTTCTATTGTGCTTGCTATTGAGTTGTTTGGAGCCAATGGTTTGGGATATTTTGCGCTTTGTTGTGGTACAAGTTATATGTTATCTGGTTATTATGGATTATATAGCGAGCAAAAGATCATGTATTCTAAAGTAAAGCCGGAATTTATAGACAGAAATGTGCTTTGATTATAAAAATTCATGCATATGCAATGTTTACGTGGATATTTATGCAATAATATTTTTTTAAGTGGCATACGGAAATCAGGGTTAAATCCTTTGTGAATTTGATTTGATCTCATATAATCAAAAAATAGGTGAAAATGCACAAATATTCTGAATGTTACTTTTTGATTTATAGTGCAAACAACATATTGTATTTTATGCAATATCAAGGTATAATTCCTTATATAGAAAAGCACATGTGAATGTGTAAATAGCAATGTATAGATAATGGAGGAAGAAGATAATGAAGAAATTTTTAAAAGGACTTTTGGCTACAACAATGGTAGTTTCCATGACAGTGGCTTTGGCTGCTTGTGGCAGCAGCACTGATGCAGATACTGATGCGAATGCTGATGCAACTGAAAATGAAGCGCAAACAGAAACTTTGATAATGGCAACAAATGCGGAATTTCCACCATATGAATATTTCGAAAGCCAGGACATTGTTGGTATTGACGTAGAAATTGCTGCGGCTATTGCTGAAAAGTTAGGATATGAATTTGAAGTAGAAAATATGGAATTTGATTCTGTTGTTACTGCTGTAGCAAGTGGCAAGGCAGATTTTGGTATGGCTGGTTTAACAGTAACAGAAGATCGTCTTAAGAGTGTGGATTTCTCTATCCCTTACGCAACTGGTGTTCAGGTTGTTATTGTTAAAGAAGATTCTGTGATTACATCTGTAGATGATTTATTTGCAGTAGGTGCAAACCACATCGTTGGTGTTCAAACAGGTACAACAGGCGATATTTTTTCTTCTGATGATATCGAAGCAGTAGGTTTAGGTACAGTTGAGCGTTATAATAAGGGCGCGGATGCTGTTCAGTCTTTGTCTGCAGGCAAAATTGATTGTGTTATTATTGATGGACAACCAGCACAAGAATTTGTTGCTGCAAATGAAGGTTTGAAAATTCTTGACACAGAGTATGCTGTAGAAGATTATGCAATTTGTTTTGCAAAAGATAGCGAATTAACAGAAAAAGTAAATAATGCTTTAAACGAACTGATTGCAGATGGCACAGTTCAAGCAATTCTTGATAAATACATTACTGCAGAATAATTGCATTACGCTTAAGGAATAGGGGCGAGTTTCGCCCCTATTTTAATTTTTAAAAGGTAGGTGGATTTCTATGACTGAATGGCTGCAAGAAATGCAAGCGCAATTCGAACTGAACTTTATTGAAGATGATAGATGGCGTTATATTGTAGATGGACTATCTGTGACACTAAAACTAACTTTTTTTGCGGTGATTTTAGGTATTGTTATTGGTATTTTTATTGCTATTATTCGCTCTACATATGACAAAAATATAAAAGAGATGCGTCCTGGATTTAAAAAAGTGATGTTATCTGTTTTAAATGGCATAAGCCAGTTGTATTTAACGGTAATTAGAGGTACGCCTGTCGTTGTACAGTTAATGATTATGTATTATATTATTTTCGCTTCGTCTAATAACAAAGTGCTTGTTGCAATTTTGGCTTTTGGTATTAACTCTGGTGCGTATGTGGCTGAGATTGTTCGTAGTGGCATAATGTCTGTAGACGCAGGACAGTTTGAAGCAGGTCGTAGCTTGGGTTTTAGTTATACCCAAACTATGTACTACATTATTGTTCCACAGGCGTTTAAAAATGTTTTGCCCGCTTTAGCCAATGAGTTTATTGTATTATTAAAAGAAACTTCTGTTGCTGGTTATATCGCTTTGCAAGATCTGACAAAAGCCGGTGACATCATCAGAAGTAGAACATATTCGCCTTTTATGCCATTAATTGGTGTGGCAGTTATTTATCTAGTTATGGTAATGTTCTTTACATGGCTGGTAAATAGACTTGAGAGGAGGTTGAGAAATAGTGAACGCTAATGAAACTTTAATTAAAGTGGAAGATGTGAAAAAGTATTATAATGACGGCACAATCAAAGCTTTGGATGGCATCAATACGGAGATCAAAAAAGGTGAGGTTGTAGTGGTTATTGGACCTTCAGGTTCTGGTAAATCTACGTTTTTGCGTTGCCTTAATTTATTAGAGATACCTACGGATGGAAATATTTTTTTTGAGGGTGTTGATATTACTGATATTAAAACCAATATTGACATACACCGTCAGCGTATGGGAATGGTTTTTCAGCATTTCAATCTTTTTCCACACATGTCAATATTAAAAAATATGATTATTGCACCGATGAAACTTCAGAAAAAAAGCGAGCAAGAAGCTACCGAATTGGCTATGAGGCTTCTAAAAACAGTAGGACTAGAGGATCGTGCAAATGCGTATCCATCTCAACTTTCTGGTGGACAAAAGCAGCGTATTGCAATTGTACGTGCATTGTGTATGCAGCCGGAAGTGATGCTTTTTGACGAACCAACTTCGGCGTTGGATCCAGAAATGGTTGGTGAAGTTTTAGAAGTTATGAAGCAGTTGGCAAATGATAGTATGACGATGGTCGTTGTAACGCACGAGATGGGTTTTGCAAAAGAAGTGGCAACGAGGGTTATGTTTATGGCCGATGGGAAACAAATAGAAGAGGGTACGCCAGAAGAGATTTTTGGAAGCCCCGAAAGTGAGCGTTTGCAGACATTTCTCGCAAAAGTTTTATAATATTGTTTTAACGATTTCTATGTTGGCTAAGATATGTACTGTATTTTATTGAAATGGTTTTTTGTTTTCTAATGTCATTATGGTGGCGGACTATAAGCGTACATATCTATAATACAAAATTTTCATTGTTTATCCTAATCCAATTAGGGACATAATAAAACGGCTTGCCAAAGCAAGCTCATTATTTTTAAAATAGTGGTGATAAGTACATAAATAATAGGAGGTAAATTATGATTTTAGTAAATACAGATTACATTGTGGGCAAGGAATTACAGATGTTGGGTTTGGTACAGGGTGCTACCATTCAATCAAAACATATTGGTAAAGATATTGGTGCAAGTTTTAAGGGTATTGTTGGTGGCGAATTAAGTGGTTATACACAGATGATGACAGAAGCTCGTAATATTGCCACAGAACGTATGATAGAAATGGCAAAAAACTTGAGTGCGGATGCTATTGTAAACGTACGCTATACAACAAGTGCTGTCACACCAGGTGCTGCTGAGGTTATGGCATATGGCACGGCAGTAAAGTTTAAATAAATAGAAACAAATTTGTTTTGAAGGGAGCCGTTTTTTATGTTTATGACAATTGGCGAAGGGCGTTATAAAACGACTCATTTTTTTGAAAAAAATGAAGAAAAAGATACAGAGTTTTTGTCTGTATCGTCTTATGATGAGATGGAAAAACGGGCAGAAGCTTGGAAAATCTCAACGACAATTTTGGATGAAGCCAGACGGTTTGGATATGTAAAATACGACTCCTTTGAAAATTTTGATTGTATTAGTTTGGAAATGCTGGATTTTCATAATATTATGATCAGTTATGGCAGTGTCATTATTTATCTGCAAAAAGGTAGTGCATTCTTTTTTACTTCTCAAAAAGAAAGAGTAATGGAATTATTGGAAGAAAGTGCGAAAGGCTTGGGCGAAAAGATTTCACTAAATCGAATTATTTATTCATTTTTCGAAGTGCAAACAAAGGGTGATTATCAAGTTTTTGATATTATTGAAAAAGAAATCATGGATTTGGAACAACTTTTGATTACCACACAAAACCATAATTGTGTAGGCGAAATTATAAGTTTGAGAAAAAGATTAATGATTTTGAAAAGATATTATGAACAATTTTTGAATGTTCTTGATGTTTTGGGAGAGAATGAGAATGATATTTTTGAAAAGAAAACATTGCGTTCTTTCAAAATGTTAAATAGAAGAACTGAAAGAAGGTTTCAAAGTGTACTAAACCTTAGAGACTCTGTTACGCAACTAAGAGAGTCTTATGAGGCAGAGGTTGATATAAACTTGAATAAGACTATGAAGGTTTTTACGGTTGTTACCACTATTTTTCTTCCATTGACATTGATTGCAGGTTGGTATGGTATGAATTTTGATATGCCCGAGTATGGTTGGGAGTATGGATATTACTTTGTGAGTTTGATATCTATACTTTTTATTGTAGCAGGCATTTTCTTTTTCAAAAAAAACAAATGGTTTTGAGAGATGGATTTTTCTGAAAAAGTATTGACATATTTTTTTTAAGTGATATAATAATAATGTTTTTAATATGTAAAAACGATGATGAGGACAGTAGTCTTTTCAAAACGGTCAGAGAGGGACATCCGATGAATAATCGAGGGTGGAAATGTCCTGCGTTTGGGAAATGTATGAATACCACCTCGGAGTGGCTTTAATAAAGCCCGTTGACTACGTTATCGTCTTTAAATGAGTGGTTTTTAACAAGAAGGGTGGAACCGCGGGAGAATATATCTCTCGTCCCTTTCCGAAAGGAAAGTGGATGGGAGTTTTTTTATTTCAGTCTGCTTTCAAAAAAATGAGTACCAAACCATGTAAACGGTAAGATAACCTTGTAATGAGATACGGCAAGGTTTGCCATGGAATGACAAAAAAGTGTCTTAAAAATTATTTTTGAAAAGGAGCGGAATATATGAAAATTACTTTAAAAGATGGTATTGTGAAAGAATTTGATGGTGCTGTAACGATATTGGATATTGCAAATTCCATTAGTGAAGGCTTGGCAAGAAATGCCTGTGCAGGTATTGTTGATGGAGAAGTGAAAGATTTGCGTTTTGTTGTAGAGCATGATGCACAAGTTAGCATTGCAACATTTAATGATGAACCTGGGAAGATGGCATTCCGTCATACAACCTCTCACATTTTGGCACAAGCGGTAAAAAATCTTTATCCAGATACAAAATTAGCTATTGGACCAGCAATTGCAGATGGTTTTTACTATGACTTTGATCGCGAAAAAGCGTTTACACCAGAAGAATTGGAAGCAATTGAAGCCGAAATGAAGAAAATTGTAAAGGCGGATTTGCCGCTTGAACGCTTTGAATTGCCTCGTGCAGAAGCAATTCAATATATGCAAGATAGAAATGAACCTTATAAAGTAGAATTAATTCAAGATTTACCAGAAGATGCGATTATTTCATTTTATAAACAAGGTGATTTTGCAGACTTGTGTGCAGGACCTCACTTGCTTAGTACGAAATATGTAAAAGCAATTAAATTGACTTCCGTTGCTGGTGCATACTGGAGAGGTAGCGAAAAGAACAAAATGCTATCTCGTATTTATGGTACTTGTTATCCAAAAGCGTCTGAGTTAGAAGCGTATCTAACCATGATGGAAGAAGCAAAGAAACGTGACCACAGAAAATTGGGCAAGGAATTAAGACTATTTGCTTTATTAGACGAAGGCCCTGGTTTCCCATTTTTCCTACCAAAAGGTATGGTTTTGAAGAATACACTATTAAACTACTGGAGGGAAATTCATAAAGAGGCAGGGTACGTTGAAGTTTCCACACCTGTTATTATGAATAGACAGCTTTGGGAAAGAAGTGGACATTGGTATCACTATAAAGATAATATGTATACAACAACGATTGACGAAATGGATTTTGCTATTAAACCAATGAACTGTCCTGGTGGTATGTTGGTATATAAACAAGATATGCATTCTTACAGAGATTTGCCTATGCGTGTTGGAGAAATTGGTTTGGTGCATAGACATGAAAAATCTGGTGCGTTGCATGGCTTGATGCGTGTTCGTTGTTTCAATCAGGATGATGCACATATCTTTATGACAGAAGAACAGATTAAAGATGAAGTAAGTGGCGTAATTCGTTTGATTGATGGTATTTACAATCAGTTTGGATTTAAGTATCACATCGAGCTTTCCACAAGACCCGAAGATAGCATGGGTAGCGATGAGGCATGGGAAATTTCAACAAATGGCTTGAAAGATGCTTTGGATGAAAATAAAATTGAATATGTTGT
>JBKEAS010000038.1:0-1605 GCA_047972635.1 Anaerotignum sp. | reverse complement strand
TTTCCGGAAAACGTCCCATCAACTCACGGCTCATAATGGCAATATCATATGCACTGGAAACATGGCCTTCCACATCCAAACCGCAGGCATTTTTAAAAACAGAATTTTCCATACCTAATTCCCTTGCCCTTTGGTTCATTTTTTCAACAAACCCTTCTTCGCTACCGGCAATAAATTCTGCCATAGCCACCGCTCCGTCGTTGGCAGAAGCAATGGCGATACATTTGGTCAAATCCGCCGCCGTCTGTGTTTCTCCTGGTTCTAAAAACACCTGCGACCCACCCATACTTGCCGCATAATCGCTAATTTGAACGGTATCCGTCCATTCAAATTTCCCGCTTTGCTCAGCTTCATAAATAAGCAATAATGTCATAACTTTCGTTACACTAGCAAGCGGCATTGCATCGTGACTATTTTTTTCATAAATCACTGTACCCGTTGACTGTTCCATCAATATAGCACTTTTTGACTCTAATTGTAAGCTGGTGTCACTACCTTCTTCTGCATAAACCGAAAAGGGCGACAGAAACCAGAAAAATGCTGTTACTGCCGCCAATATCCTCTTTTTCATGCAAGTTCCTCCCCAAAGACTATATATTCCTTAATAGTCTATGTCCTAAGCAAGATGGATATACCCCTCTTATTTGCAAAATGCCAAAAAAACTATTATGAAAAACAACCCCCCTTTGAACCCAAAGCAAGTACATACTATTTGTCATTATGTAATTTTGGCATTACTTACCACACGCTATCATATGCATTTCTAAAACCATTCACAAAGCATTCCGAGCCATTTCGAAGTCGTTGATGTAACGCACAATAAGTTTGTGCCTCAAAAAATCAAGAAAAACCAAAAAGCACTCAAATATTTTATCTTACAGTAGTATAACATACATGACCTCCCCCCAAAATTAACCAAATTTTACGATTTATTCATTTCTACTACGTCTTGTTTTAACCTTAGTAAGGCCACTTTTATTTTTACAAATAAAAGTTTCATTGTACTTTTTCAATTATTCTTTTATAATATATGGTAACCTTATATTAAATTTTGAAATCAGAAAGGAGCTCTTCTTTTGGCTAAGCAAACAACAGAGGAACAAATCAAAAATCTTTCCGCAGATTATATCTATCAACAAGCAATCGGTAGCTTGTTGTTGCTTTTAATGAGCACCATGGAAGAAGAAGAAAAAGGCGTTACCGCCCTTCCTTTTGAAATCCCTACAGACGTACTTGAAATTAGAAAAGAAATTCGCAAACATCTTGTAAATCTAGAGGACTTACTTGAAGGCGATACCCAAGAACGTATGCAGGCTTTAGAAGAATGTATGCAACTAAAAAAACAGCTTCTAACGGTTTATGAAACAATCTACAGCTATTTTTCGCAATGGAATATCTTCTCCACACTCATAAGTGATCAAATTGCATTAAGAAAATATATCGAAGATGGCGTATCAGAAAAACAAGTTGATTGGTCCTTGTTCTTTGCCGATTGCCATGCGTTTATGGAAAGCTGCGAAACCGTGCTAGAACAAAAAACCTACATGGGTCAACTTCTAAAATGTATCCCTCTTTTAATGGCAAGAGATAAATTCTATTCCGAGG
>JBKEAS010000019.1:0-2786 GCA_047972635.1 Anaerotignum sp. | reverse complement strand
ATGAAATCGAATGAAATTACAATACAAATTCAATAAATTTCAGTATTTTTCACTTTCATAAAAATGCTTCTGCTTACACAAAATGCAAGCAAATGATTTCAAACCAACAAAACTAAGTATTTTTATAAAAAACAGATTACTTTGCTTAAGATTTTGACAAAACAAATCCCCCTTATCAAATTATATTTTGAACTCTAATAAAATAGTATTCAAAATAGCAAAAATAAATCAATCTTTTGCTTTGATAAAAGGAATTTTTCGTTACAATTTTTTTATTTTTTTCCCATTTTATCCACATCTGAAACAGCAGATAACGCTGCAACTAACCCTTCTCCTACCGCTTTAGCAATTTGATAAGGTGCTCCCGTGCAATCTCCTGCTGCATACACATTAGGTAGGTTTGTAGCCATACGTCGATCAACTTCAATTACATTGCCCACCGTCTTTAAACCAAAAATAAGGCTGTCTGGTGGCATCGTGTTTTTGGCAAAGAAAATACCATCACAATCAATCATTTCTTTTTCCGTCTCTAATGCTTTCACTTTGTCGCCTTCGCCAATGACTGCTTTTGGCTTTTCATGCAAAACAAACACATGATCTTTCAAATGAGCTATATTTTTATATAAAGGCACATAAAGAACTTCTTTGCAAATATCCGCCAAAAAGTTTGCTTCTTCTTCTCCCTCTTCATTTTCACTCACTACTATCACTTTTTTGTTGCGATAAAGCATTCCATCACAAGTAGCACAATAACTAACACCTTTGCCTAGGTAATCCATCTCTCCTGCGATACCTTTGCTTTTATTAAGTCCAGTTGTCAAGATAATGGCTTTTGCTTCAAAAAAATTATTCTCTGCATTGATCATATAATGCTCGCCCATATTTAAAATTTGTGTAACACGACACTCATTAAATTCCACACCATTTTTTACTGCATGTGCATGAAATTGATTTAGCATATCCTCTCCGCTTAAATTAGGCATACCTAAATAATTATCCACCTCTTCAGCAGAAAACAGCAGTGAACTTTCGATATTTCTGCCAAAAATACATACTGTTTTATTCCTTTGGCGACAATTCAGTGCAGCAGATAGTGCTGCTGGCCCACCACCAATAATTGCAACATCAAGCATATATAAACCTCCTTACACCTTAAAATCATATTGATTATCTTTCTCAATTTTATTTTAATCATTCAACAAGACAAAGTTAAAATCATTACGATCAACAAAAAAATAAACTTTTTTGATAATCAGGTCAAATAATTTCCTAATTTATTTTACCATGATTTCTTTTTTTTGTCAGCTTTATAAAATCAAAATATATTATTATATTCTCCTACAGGATCCCTATTAACACCGCAAACAGCACAGAATTACCCATACATACTGCATTTATCTTTAATGATCACTATATGCTAAAGCTCTTTTTGCCCTCAAAAAAATAGAGATACTCGCTATGCAGGTATCTCTAAGAAAAACAAACTTTAAGTTGTTGCTATGACAGCGTTATCTCCATCAGGTTAAAGGACGGAAATTTATTACTTTCTCTCATGCGATATCAAGTTACTAAAATTTTATCAAAAACAATTTATTTTTTATTTTTCTGAAGCTCTAGCCTCAATAATTTTCTTTTGTATATCCATCGGTGCCTCTTCATAACGCACAAAATGATGTTTATAGTCGCCACGGCTTTGTGTCATAGAACGCAAATCTGTCGCGTATTTATGCATTTCTGAAGTCGGAACTTCGGCAATGATACACTTCTTGCTTCCACTAGCATCCATCGTTAAAATACGACCTCTACGTTTATTGATATCGCCCATAATATCGCCCATATATTTTTCTGGCACCAATACTTCTACGTGCTCAATAGGTTCCAATAACGTAGGCTTCGCCTGTGGAATACCTTCTTTATAAGCAACGGCGGTTGCCATTTTAAATGCCATTTCCGAAGAGTCTACAGGGTGATAAGAACCATCTGTCAAAGTGGCCTTTAATCCAACCATAGGGTAACCTGCAAGCACGCCGCTTAAGACACATTCTTGCAATCCTTTTTCAACCGCCGGGAAATATTGTTTTGGTACAGAACCACCAAAAATCTTTTCCTCAAATACGTAAGGAATTGTCATGTCGCCACTAGGCTCAAATTCCATTACAATATCGCCAAATTGACCATGTCCGCCAGACTGTTTCTTATAACGTCCTCTTACCGATGTTTTGGATTTTACAGTCTCTCTAAATGGAATAATCGGATCCAATAAATCCACTTCAATCTTATATTTTGTTTTTAATTTATTCACCATGACATCAAGCTGTTGCTCGCCAATACCCGAAATAATCGTCTGTTTTGTCTCGGTATTTACTTCCATTTTGAGTGTCGGATCTTCTTCTCTTATTTTTGATAGCGCTACGGAAAGTTTATCCTCGTCACCCTTACCTTTTGGCTGAATTGCCATAGAAAGAACAGAACTTGGCAAAGAAATTTTCGGAATAATGACAGGATATTCTTTTGTAGTCAAAGTATCTTGTGTAGAGGTATTGGTTAGTTTTGCTAAGGCACCAATATCCCCCGTATGTAGCTCACTCACCTCAATCTGCTCTTTTCCTCTTAGAATATAAAGATGACTGACTTTTTCTGTTGTATCCTTTTCTGAATTATAAACTGTCATGGATTGTTTTAAAGTACCTGTCATGACTTTAAAAAAATTCAAACGACCAATATAAGGATCGGATATTGTTTTAAATACGAATGCAGAGAAATTTTCTTTATCAGATGCCGAAAGC
>JBKEAS010000346.1:0-4160 GCA_047972635.1 Anaerotignum sp. | reverse complement strand
CGATACTTTTGGAGGTAAAATCATGAGGAAAGAATCGATTGTAAAAAAACAAATGTTGCAATACATTGGGACAATCTTTATTTGTGTACTTGTGTTGGCTGGAATTCTTTCTGTTGTTTATACACAATACTATATGAAAGAAAAAAAAGATGAGTTAATTCAACAGGGGAGTAAGGTTTCCGCTGCTTTTACAAATGCGTATAAAACAGGAGATTTAAATAATTTAAGTTACGAATTGCAAGTTTTAGAAGAGTACATGGAAGCTGGGATTTTGATGGTCAATGAAGAAGGGGTTGTTGTTTTGGCCTCTCCGGGACTTGAAAAAATGATGATTGGTCAATCTTTTGTTTACAAAGAGTTGCTTGAGGGCGTGAAAAATGGCAGTATTGTATCAATGGAAATTTCGCCTTCTGCACAATTTAATGTACCAACACTTGTGGTGGGTTATCCACTTTCGGTTGGGCAGATGGCAGGTATTTTTATGTGCCGTTCTATGCCGGAGATGGAAGAATCGTTATACGAGATGTATAAGGTTGGGGTTGCTTGTATTTTTTTTGTATTTCTTTTTGCCATTGCGGTTAGTTATATGACATCGAAGAAAATGACGAGGCCTATTCAAGAAATGAATAGAGCAGCCAAGGTTATCGCCAGTGGGGATTTTGAACAAAGGGTGAAAATTACTAGCAATGACGAGCTAGGAGAGCTTGGAGATAGTTTTAACCATATGGCAGAAAGTCTGCAAAACAATGATAAAATTAAGCGGGATTTTATTGCAAATGTATCTCATGATTTTCGTTCTCCGCTGACGTCTATGCAGGGATTTTTGACGGCGATGTTAGACGGGACAGTGCCAGAAGAAAAAAGGGAGAAATACTTGCAAATTGTTTTGGAAGAAAGTGTTCGTCTTTCTCGTTTGACAGAGGGGATTGTGGATTTAAGCAGAGCGGAAAGTAGCAAGGTTATTTTGGATGAATCAGATTTCGATATCAATGAACTTATTCGAGATAATATTAATTTACTAGAACCACAGTTAAATGAAAAGAATGCAATAATTAAAGCGATATTTGCAGATCAGGTTACAACGGTGCATGGGGATATAGATAAAATTTCTCGTGTTATTCAAAATTTAATGAGTAACGCAGTGAAGTTTTCGCCTACCGGTGGTTTGATTGAGGTGGAGACAACCAAAACACAACGGGGAAAAATTTTGGTTTCGATAAAAGACCACGGGATTGGTATTTCCAAAGAGGATCAAAGATATATTTTTGATCGTTTTTACAAGGCGGACAGAACAAGAAATGAAGATATGCATGGACGGGGTATTGGTTTAGCGATCGTAAGGGAATTTTTACAAGCACACAATGAAGCTATTTCAGTGAAAAGTGTTGAAGGAGAAGGCAGTACTTTTGTGTTTTCTTTGAAGGTAGCGGAATAAAAAAATAGTGTCAATTCTATGGTGGTAGAGTTGGCACTATTTTTTTGATGAGTAAATTACAATGTTTCGATTTCTTCAAGCCAGATTCGGTTTGACGCATCGGAAGGCATACGCCAATCACTTCTTGGAGAGAGCGATAAAGCACCTACTTTTGGTCCATCCGGTAAACAAGAGCGTTTAAATTGTTGTGTAAAGAAACGATGATAGAAATTTTTTAACCATTTTAAAAGCGTTTCGTGATCGTACTGGTCTGCATAGGCTTGTTCTGCTAGGAACAATACCTTGGTAGGGGAGAAGCCGAAACGAAGGATTTGGTATAAGAAGAAGTCGTGTAGTTCATAGGGTCCTACTAGATCTTCTGTTTTTTGTTTGATTTCTCCATTTTCATTTGGAGGAAGTAATTCAGGGCTTACTGGAGTATCTAAAACATCTAACAGAATATCAGAAGTTTCTGCATTTAATTCGCCTGTGGTTGCAGCCCAATTTACTAAGACGCGAACTAAAGTTTTTGGTATACCGGCATTTACGCCATACATTGACATATGGTCGCCATTATAAGTTGCCCAACCTAAGGCCAGTTCAGATAAATCCCCAGTGCCTACCACAATGCCACCTGTTTGGTTGGAAATATCCATTAAAATTTTTGTGCGTTCTCGGGCTTGGGCATTTTCGTAGGTCACATCATGAACCGAAGGGTCATGGTCGATATCTTTAAAGTGCTGCATGGTTGCATCACGAATTGGGATTTCTCTTATGGTTACACCAAGTGCCTTCATTAAAGTAATGGCATTTTGATAGGTACGGTCTGTTGTACCAAAACCTGGCATAGTTATCCCTAGAACATGATCTCTTGATATACCTAAAAAATCACACGCTTTTACACAAACCAAAAGGGCCAAGGTGGAATCCAAACCGCCAGAAATACCGATTACCAATGTTTTTGCATGAGCGTGTTCCATTCTACGAGCCAAACCTGTTGTTTGAATCATAAAAATATCGTGACAACGCTGACTTAAAGACTCATTGTTAGTTGGGATAAACGGTTTTGATGCGACGGGGCGTGCGAGGGTACGAACGGGAGCCGCTGTTATAGAAAATTCAATTTCACGATAGAATTTTTGTGCCTCGGGTTTTGCTAATGCCGTCATGTAAGTTGTATGTTTACGTCTTTCGTTTGCCAACAGCTCTAGATCAATATCAGCATATGCGAATTGATTTTCCCTAGAGAAAGTTTTGGTTTGAGCTAGCAAAGTACCGTTTTCATAAATTAAACTATGGCCACTAAATACGCAATCTTGCGTGGACTCGCCAATTCCGGCAGAGGCATAAGCGTAAGCTGCCAAGCAACGAGAGGACTGTTGCTCAATCAGGTTATGACGGTAGTCAGATTTTGCAACCAATTCGTTGCTAGCGGAAGGATTTAGAAAGAGTGTTGCACCATACAGACTCATGTGTGAGCTTGGAGGGATTGGTGCCCATAGATCCTCGCAGATTTCAACACCGATGGTGAGATTTTTTATGTTTTTGGCAGCAAAGAGTAAATCTGCACCAATGGGAACAACTTGTCCTGCGTAGGTGATTTCTTCTTTAAGCAAATCGTTTGCAGACGCAAACCATCTTTCCTCATAAAATTCGCTATAATTTGGGAGATAGGTTTTTGGTACCATACCCAAAATTTTTCCTTTATGCAAAAGAGCAGCACAATTGAAAAGTTGATTATCTGTTTCGACAGGTGTACCAACTAGAATTAGCATATCGATTGTTTTTGTTGCATCCAGAATGTCTTTAACTGCTTTTTCTGCGGCGAAAAGCAAAGAGGTTTGGAAGAACAAATCTGAACAGGTATAACCAGTAGTAGAAAGCTCTGGAAAAGTGATGACTTTTACATCCTTTTTTTCAGCCTCATGAATGATAGATATTATTTCTTGTTTATTATAAATGCAATCTGCAACTTTTAATTTTGGCACAGCAACAGCAACTTTTATATAGTTAAACATGATATACGCTCCTTAAAATTTTCTAAACAAGCCGATTACTTTTCCTAATATAATGACGTCGCGAACGATGATTGGGGACATTGCAGAATTTTCTGGTTGAAGTCTAATAAAATCTTTTTCTTTATAAAAGGTTTTTACGGTTGCAAAGTCTTCAATCAGAGCCACAACGATGTCGCCATTGTGAGCGGTATTTTGTTCACGAACCAAGATGAGGTCTCTGTCAAAAATACCAGCTTCGATCATACTTTCGCCCTTAACCCTTAGCATGAAAACAGGGCTATTTGGGACATATTCGATAGGAAGTGGGAAGGTATCTTCAATATTTTCCACAGCCAATATAGGTGTGCCAGCAGTTATGGTGCCAATGATTGGCACGTGGACCATTTCTCTTTGTGGAGAAATAAGAAAATCAGGATCTAAAATTTCAATGGCACGTGGTTTTGTTGGGTCACGACGTATTAGCCCTTTTTTTTCCAAGCGTGCCAAATGCCCGTGCACGGTTGAGGTTGATTTTAGGCCTACGGCTTCACAGATTTCTCTTACCGAAGGTGGATAGCCTTTTTCCATTACTTCTGATTTCATGTACTCTAAAATTTGTCGTTGTTTTTGTGACAAATCGCTCATCAAAACACTCCTTATATATAGACTTTGTAGACTAAGAAAATTTATACTAGCCATTATGCAAAGATGCAAAGTTTCTTTTTTTGTAGTATATCATACTATTCTCA
>JBKEAS010000335.1:0-1758 GCA_047972635.1 Anaerotignum sp. | reverse complement strand
GATTTTAGATGTATATATACAGGAGGTTAATATTCATGGCAACAAGAGAAATTCGTTTGAGTACGGACGAAGTGTTAAGAAAAGTTTGTAAACCTGTGAAGGAAATCAACGAGAGCACATTAACTTTGTTAGACGATATGGCAGAGACGATGTATGCTGCAAATGGTGTGGGGCTTGCGGCACCACAGGTTGGCATTTTGAAAAGAATCATTTTGATTGATGTGGGAGATGGGTTAATAGAAATGATTAATCCTGTTATTGTTGAAAAAAGAGGCTCTCAAATTGATTATGAAGGTTGTTTGAGTGTTCCGGAAAAAAGTGCACTTGTTGAGCGTCCGGAATATGTTAGGGCTGAAGCCTTAAACCGCAAGGGCGAAAAGATTGTTGTGGAAGGGGAAGATTTATTGGCAGTTGCTCTTTGCCACGAAACGGATCACCTTGATGGTATTTTATATTTTGACAAAGCCATTCCGCCAGATCAGGTGGAAGATGTGTAAGGAGGAATTACCTATGAGAGTATTATTTATGGGTACACCCGATTTTGCGGTATATTCTTTAAAAGCGCTATTGACACAGCACGAAGTGATTGGAGTGGTGAGTCAGCCGGATAAACCAAAAGGTAGAGGGAAAAAACTTGTGCCAACACCTGTTAAGGAATTTGCGTTGGAACAAGGACTACAGGTATATCAACCGGAAAAAGCCAAAGACCCAGAATTTGTTGCATTATTACAGGAGCTTGCACCAGATGCGATTGCGGTGACGGCTTTTGGGCAGATTTTGCCGGAGAGCATTTTAAATATTCCAAGGCTTGGTTGTATCAATGTGCACGGGTCATTATTGCCTAAGTATCGTGGTGCGGCACCCATGCAATGGTCTATTATTGATGGGGAAAAAGTGACAGGTATTACCACTATGTTTATGGCAAAGGGAATGGATACGGGAGATATGTTATTAAAATCCGAAGTTGAGATTACTTCGGAGGATAATTTTTCTACTGTTCATGACAAAATGGCTGAGGCGGGCGCCAATTTGCTTTTGGAGACTTTGACTGCTTTGGAAGCTGGAACGGTGACGAGGATACCACAAGAGCATGTGGTAGCCACATATGCACCTATGATCACAAAGGAAACGGGACATATTGACTGGAGAAAAAATGCACAAGACATTATTAACTTGATGCGTGGTTTAGATCCTTCTCCCGGGGCATATGCCATTTATGGTGATGAACCTTTGAAGTTTTTTAAAGGCATAAAGCTTGATGGAGCGTATACACAAGCTGACTTTGGTGAAATTGTAGAGGTGAGCGAGAAGGGTTTTGCTGTCAAATGTGGTGACGGTGCCTTAATGATTACAGAGTTACAAGCCAGAGGAAAAAAACGTATGGCAACCGACGCATATTTACGGGGTAATTCGACCAGCAAGGGTGTCCTTTTACAGTAGAAAATTTTCATTCGTTATAACAAAGTTATAGCAAGCAAAGGAGGAATTAAATATGTATATGGTGTTGATTTTAGCAATGATACTTTCGTTATATGCACAGACAAATGTATCTAGCACCTATAACAAGTATGCAAAGATTGCAAACAAGCGTGGATATACGGGGGCTCAGGTTGCAACGCAGATGTTGCAAAATGCGGGTATTTATAATGTTAAGGTGGAAAGAGTTGCAGGGAATTTGACAGATCATTATGACCCTCGTACGGAGACGTTACGTCTTTCTCAGAGTGTTTATGACAGCAAGTCTGTAGCGGCTTTGGG
>JBKEAS010000287.1:0-1742 GCA_047972635.1 Anaerotignum sp. | reverse complement strand
TCACATCTTCTACCTCAAGCCCTGCATATTCTTCAACAGAATATTTGACAGTGCTAACGATATTATCCGCGATAGCAGAAATATTGGTGCCATATTCTACAATAATATGCAAATCCAAACTAACTTTGTTCTGGTCAATTCGCATTTTAATTCCCTTTGTCAAACTTTCTAATTTTAAAAGTTGCACAAGACCATCTTTCATATTTTTGGCTGCCATACCTACGATGCCGTAACACTCAATCGCTGCATATCCCGCAATTCTTGCAATTACCTCACGGTCAATGCTAATCACACCATACTCATTTTCCAATTTTGCTGCCATATTAACCAGCCTCCTATTTTCATCTTTGCCTATCAAAGATTTGTTGTTAACGATTGCATAGTTATTAACATTATATCATCTTTTTAAATTTTTTAAAAGAAATATTTGCATAAATATTTTCTCCTTCTCTATCAATGTATTCGTTAAGGATGAAGGTTATAGCCTTTGTCCACACCTGTTTTCTATACCTGTCAATCAATTGCTTTTCTTAATCATTTGCACATTCTTGGCTATTATGTATACTACAAAAATAAACACCTGTTCAATTTAAAATGAGGAGCTAAGAAAATGCCCAAACTAGAAGAAGATTTTATAAAAAGAAAAAATCACATACTAAATACGACTTTTCAATTAACCCTTCATCAACCCATAAACACAATATCTATCAAAAAATATCATTCGTAAATGTAAGATAAGTCAGGGATCCATATATACTTATTTTAAAAACATTGATGAAATTTACATTGTCTTATTAATAAGGAAACGAGTTCCATCAATTTTAAAAAGAAAATCAACACTATTCTTACAGCTGATACTGTTGCTGAAAAAACGATACTTCAATATATCCTATTCTTAAATGAATGTATGCTTGAAACTATATTAGGAATTGGAAAAATATATTATGAATTAATAAACCTATACGCAAATGACAAAATGAAATTAGAGCATTTCTTAAAAGACTGCCATATTTCATCGGAATATACTTATATGAATGATGCATTTTCAAACTATATCAGTGAAAAAATTGAAACAGGCTATTTCCATACAGAAATTACAACAAATGACATACAAGACTATATCACTATTTTTTTTGATAGAATAACCAGAAACTTAATTTTGGCTAAATACTATAACAGCGATGAAATATTGAAGAAACCGAACTTTCATAAGGATGAATTAATACATATGCTCTTTCCCCCAAATTCTTTATTATATAAATTCTCATTAGACACAGTAAGCAACGAGATGAAACGAACGATTTTAACATTAAATCTACTTTGTAATGGGTTGATTGCACCCATCATGGAAGAACTATATTTTAGAGGCTTTTTATTGCCCACATGAAAATATTAAACAATAAAGCCCCATTGGTAAATACGATACTTTTTTCTATCTACCACTTTATATCCCCCTATGAACTCATAACACGAATATGTTCCTTTTTTCCCATATCCTATGCCGTTTGAAAAAAAGAATGCATAGGAATATCAATCATTATACACTGTACAATCAATACAATCGGTGCCATTATGTTACTATTATCCGTAAGCTAAAAACAAAACAACAGTAACGCCTATGTATGCAACTATGAAATTTCAGCACAACATAAAAAAGTCTGTATATAATACAGACTTTTAAACTAGGGTAGCAGGATTTGAACCTGCGAATGACGGAATCAGAATCCGTTGCCTTACCGCTT
>JBKEAS010000281.1:0-5390 GCA_047972635.1 Anaerotignum sp. | reverse complement strand
AACATTATTGGCTGTGATATTAATGAGCTTTCACCTCACTATGATCAAAGCGGTAGTTCTACTGCCGTTGCTTGTAAAATTACCCGAGAAATATTATTGCAGATGACAAAGTAAAGGAGACGAAAAAATGGGAAAATGTATGATTATTGGTTGTGGTGGCGTTGCAGGTGTTGCAATCCACAAATGTTGTCAAAATAGTGGAATTTTTGAAGAAATTATGATTGCAAGTCGTACAAAGTCAAAATGTGATGCTTTAAAAGAACAACTTGAAGGCACTACAGAAACGATAATCCACACAGCGCAGGTCGATGCGGATAATGTAGAGGAATTGGTTACATTGATTAACGCATTTAAACCTGACGTTGTGTTAAATCTTGCGTTACCTTATCAAGATTTAACAATTATGGATGCTTGTTTGATTACAAAAACACACTATGTGGATACTGCCAATTATGAGCCTTTGGATACTGCAAAGTTTGAGTACAAATGGCAATGGGCGTACCGTGAAAAATTCGAAGAAGCGGGTATTTGTGCTTTGTTGGGTAGTGGATTTGACCCTGGCGTTACAAGTGTTTTTTCCGCTTATGCACAAAAACATCACTTTGACGAAATCAACTATATCGACATCCTTGATTGTAATGGTGGTGACCATGGTTATCCATTTGCGACAAACTTTAACCCAGAAATCAATATTCGTGAAGTAACTGCAAATGGTAGTTATTGGGAGAATGGCGAATGGGTGGAAACTGAGCCTATGGAAATCAAACGTGAATATGAGTTTGCTGAAGTTGGCAAAAAAGATATGTATTTGTTGCACCATGAAGAATTAGAAAGCTTAGGACTCAACATTAAGGGGATCAAACGCATTCGTTTCTTCATGACATTTGGTCAGAGCTATTTGACACACTTGAAATGTTTAGAGAATGTAGGGATGACCTCCATTGAGCCAATAGAATTTGAGGGAAAGAAAATCGTTCCTTTGCAATTTTTGAAAGCAATGTTGCCTGATCCTGCAAGCCTTGGCCCTCGTACTGTAGGCAAAACAAATATTGGTTGTATCTTTCAAGGCGTGAAGGATGGAAAAGAAAAAAATTATTATTTATATAATATTTGCGACCATGAAGCATGTTATAAAGAAGTAGGAAGTCAAGCGGTTTCCTATACTACTGGCGTACCCGCAATGATTGGTGCAATGCTTGTTATGAATGGCACATGGAATAAACCAGGTGTATGGAATATGGAAGAATTCGATCCGGATCCATTTATGGATGCGTTAAACAAATGGGGCTTGCCTTGGGTTGAAGATTTAAACCCGGATTTGGTGGACTAATGGAAAAGGCATTGTATGCAGTAGAAACCCCATGTTATGTGGTAGATGAAAAACGATTAATAGAAAATCTTGTGATATTGAAGGATATCGCCCAAAGGGCAAATTGTAAAATTTTGTTGGCACAAAAGGCCTTTTCAATGTTTGCAGTATATCCTCTTATTGGAGAATACATTGCAGGGACAACTGCAAGTGGCTTGTTCGAGGCAAAATTGGGATTTGAAGAAATGGGGAAGGAAAACCATGTGTTTTCTGCAGCTTACACAGAAAATGAGTTTGATGAAATCATAGAAATTTGTGATCATATTTCTTTTAATTCTTTTGCACAATGGGAAAAATATCGGGATAAGGCACTTGTGGCGGGGAAAAGTTGTGGCATTCGCATCAACCCAGAATATTCTACCCAAGAACATGATATTTACGATCCTTGTGCAGAAGGTTCTCGCCTTGGCGTAACAAAGGCCAATTTTCGTCCTGACCTATTGGAAGGAATTGAAGGATTGCATTTTCACACATTATGCGAACAAAATAGCGATGCTCTTATCGAAACTTTAAATGCAGTAGAAGAAAGTTTTGGTGTATTTTTGCCAGAAATGAAGTGGGTAAATTTTGGCGGCGGTCATCATATTACCCGTGTTGATTATGATAGAGATGCATTGGTAGATTGTATTTTACGTTTTAAAGAGAAATATAATGTAGAAGTATATTTGGAGCCGGGCGAGGCAGTGGCGTTGGATGCAGGCTATTTAGTAGCTTCGGTGTTGGATATTGTCCAAAATGGTATAGAAACTGCCATTTTGGACGTATCTGCTGCCTGTCATATGCCTGATGTGATTGAGATGCCATATCGACCACCATTGTGGCAGAGTGGAGAGGCAAACAAAAAGAAGTATGCCTATCGTCTGGCAGGAGCTACTTGCTTAGCGGGAGATGTGATTGGGGATTATTCCTTTGATCAGCCTCTTTTTGTGGGCAATAACTTGATTTTTCAAGATATGGCTATTTATTCTATGGTGAAAAATAATACGTTTAATGGGGTGTGCTTGCCTGCAATCGGCTTACTTAAGGTTGATGGACAACTTGAAATCATCCGAAAATTCGGTTATGATGATTTTAAAGAAAGATTGTCTTAAGAAGATATTGTATAGGCACAGGCGTTGTATTTTGTGTGTTTTAACTAGGGGGATTTACGTTGATTGTAGCAAAATTTGGTGGAAGCTCATTGGCGAATGCGACGCAATTTCAAAAGGTGAAAAATATTGTTTTAGCAGACAGTCGTCGGGCGTTTATCGTTCCTAGTGCACCGGGTAAACGATTTGGTAAAGACGATAAGGTGACAGATCTTTTGTATCGTTGTTATCATGAGCGTTGTGAGGGACAATCTTTTCACGAGACATTTGAAAAAATTCGGCAGAGATATTTGGATATTGTCTTGGAGCTAAATTTATCTGTAGATATTGAAATGTACCTTGATGAAGTTTATAAAAAAATTGCTTCCGGTCAATCGTTGGCTTATTGTGCAAGTCGAGGAGAATATTTGAATGGTATTTTATTGGCAAATTTTTTGAATTTTATATTTTTAGATGCAGCTGAGGTTATTGTATTTGATAAAACTGGTGTTTTTGATGAAAACAAAACATACGCCGCGTTACATAAGAGGCTAGAGGAAACTCAAAATGTGGTAATACCTGGATTTTATGGAAGCAAAGAAGATGGTAGTATCTGCATTTTTTCTCGTGGTGGGAGTGATATTACTGGGGCAATTGTAGCACGTGCCATTGAGGCGGAACTATATGAAAATTGGACTGATGTTTTTGGTTTTTATATGGCAGATCCTCGTATTGTGGAAGAGCCAAGGTTAATTAGGCATATTACTTATTGTGAAATGTACGAACTTTGTAGCGCAGGTGCTGCAGTATTTCATGAGGATGCGATATATCCGGTAAATTATGCAGGGATACCTACAAATATTAGAAATACGGACTTTCCAGAACATTTAGGAACTTTGGTTACTGCAAATGCCATCGAACGTGATAATTTTGCGATTTTTGCCGGTATTGCAGGCAAGAGAGGGTTTTCGTTGTTGGTATTAGAAAAAGAAGGTTCAGATGGTTTGGTACCATTTCTAGAAGGTGTATTACAGGTAAGTGATGCGTGTGGAATATTATTTCAATATTTACCATTAGGAACAAATTGTGTTTGCATGATGGTTGATACAAAAAAATTCAGCGAAACAGAAAGTTTGTTTGCAAGAGAAATGGAAAAATTGAAGCTAGGGTATTCTTTTACTTCCAAATCTGAAGTTGCTAGCATTGTCCTTGTTGGGTATGGTATTGTTCATAACCGAATGATGATAAACCGTATCTATGAAGCATTAAAGAAAGCGGATATCGACGTGGTTATGATCAATCAAGGTAGCGGAGAAATTAGTACATGGGTTGGTGTGGCAGAAGCGGATCTGGATAAGGCAATTTGTGTGCTTTATGAAGCGTTTGTTGAGTATGATTTGAAATAAATTTGGTAATTAGAAAAACTCCTTTGTATGTTATGACAGCCTCATCACAAGCAAAGGAGTTTTATTTATTGTTGCTATTTCATATATGTTATTATAAACTGTATGTATAGAAACGTGTTGACAAAATCTTCTAAAAGTATTATATTAAATAAAACTAAATATAATTTGTAAACAGGGGGGACTATTTAGTTGAGAAGGATAAAACCTGACCCTTAGAACCTGTCAGTTAATACTGTCGTAGGGAATGTAATTAATAAAGCATTTTGATGTCTTATTCCTAGGATAAGGCTTTTTTTATTGCAATTTGTACTTATTGAAAAATCAAATATGAAATATATAACTTTTATGTTAAAAGCAATAAGGCATAAAAAGGGGTGCACCACCACGGGTGTATTCCTTTTTATGCCTTTTTATTTATATATAAAAAAACTATATAAGAGGAGAGTGTAAAATGATAAAATCAAATTTAAAAAAACAAACAATCTTGGCGATGCTGGTTGCACTAGGATATGTGCTAAACACTTTTGTATATTTTCCAAGTATGGCTCCATTTCAGCATATGATCAACGTAATAGCCGCAGTTCTTCTAGGGCCAAATCTGAGTTTTTTATGTGCATTAATGATTGGCATCTTGCGGATGATGCTTAATGGTAGAACCATACTTGCAGTGATTGGTGCTGTAATTGGTGCCTATCTTTCCGGGCTATGCTATAAGAGAAGTAATAAGTTGTATATGGCAGTTGTGGGGGAAGTGATAGGAACGGGCATTATAAGTGCAATTGTGGCTTATCCGTTTATGGTGCATTTCTATGGATTACCGCCTACTTCAATTTTTACTTATGTACCTTTTTTCATGCCATCTTCTTTGATGGGGGCAAGTATTGGTTTTGTACTCATTAAGTCATTAGAGAAAACGGGAACCTTAAAAAAGATGAAATACTCTTTGGAAAATGAAAGGAATTAGTTGTGTTAGAGAAAATGTATCGAAATATAAAGAGCATAAATTCAATTGTACGGTTGTGTCTTAAGAGGTCGTATGGATAAGGGACTTTATGTAATATATGCATAATTTATCTGATTGTAATTTGAGATGATTTAGTTGAGAAAAAGCTCCTTTGTATGTTATGCAAATGTCATAACATACAAAGGAGCTTTATTTATTGTTGCCATTTCAGACATTTTTTTTCAAGCAAAGCAATACCTTCATACATTAGGGCAGCCATGATAGCAAGAATGATTATGCTTAGCATAACCCAGTCTAGTTTAAATATCTGGCTTCCATATACAATTAAAAATCCCAAGCCGGATTGTGCAACCAAAAATTCTCCGACTATTACCCCGACAAAAGATAAGCCGACATTAATTTTTAGAGCATTTAAAATACAAGGGATGTTTGCTGGGAAAACCACTTTGCTCAAAATTTGCATTTTATTTCCGCCAAAGATTTGAATGAGCTTTATTTTTTCTGAATCAATCTGTAAAAAACCATTTAATACACTCATTACCGTTACAACTACAGAAGTTAAGAGTGCAACTGCAATGATTGAA
>JBKEAS010000260.1:0-1504 GCA_047972635.1 Anaerotignum sp. | reverse complement strand
GAAGTCGCAAAATATTGGCTACGGTTCCATTAACCACCCCATTGACCGCGACCCTATTTGTGGCTACACAGGCATCATCGGCGATACTTGCCCTAGTTGCGGTAGAAAAGAAACTGACAGTAACATGGGCTTCCAGCGTATTCGCCGTATCACAGGATACTTAGTTGGTACCTTGGATCGCTTTAATAATGCAAAACGTGCTGAGGTGGAGGACCGTGTAAAACACTCTGTCGTTACAGATGCAAGAATTGGTACCACGAAAGGCTGATCTGTATGGAAATTAAATTAAGTGGCATAGTAAACGATTCCATCGTAGATGGACCAGGAATGCGGCTAAGCGTTTTTACCCAAGGTTGTCCTCACCATTGCCCAGATTGTCATAATCCACAAACCCATGACCCAGAGGGCGGTTTTATAACAGATACTTCTTTTGTTTTAAATGCCCTTGCTGAAAATCCCCTACTTGATGGCGTTACGCTTTCTGGAGGTGAACCTTTTGAACAACCCCTTGCCTGCGAAGAAATCGCAAGAGGTGCAAAAACAATGGGACTTGATGTGTGGGTCTACACAGGATACACCTTAGAAAATTTTTTGCAGCAAAATGATCCCAAAACCCTCTCACTTTTGCAACAAATAGATGTACTCATTGATGGACCTTTTGAAAAAGAAAATCAATCATTAAATCTTCTATTTTGCGGGAGTACAAATCAAAGGCTGATAGACGTAAAAAAATCCCTATCAAGCAATACCGTCACACTTTGGGAAAATAAATCTTATTTCTAACATAAAAAGGTCTCCGAAAAAGGCACAGTCCCATAGGGACAAATTAGAAAACGCAAACTGAATACGTGAAAAATAAGTACATCTAAAGTTTACAAGCTTTAGATGTACTTATTTTTATATAATATTTATTGCAGTATGCTATAGCTTATGATATACCGTAAAGTGTAAAGGTGTATAATAGCGAGGTGTAAATATATGAATTTAGACGAAGCGATTAAGCGAGTGCGTTCAGATATGAGTTTGTCCCAGGAGGCACTGGCACGAGAACTTCATGTTGGTTTTACCTCTGTAAATAGATGGGAGAACGGACATACCAAGCCAAATCAAATAGCTCGGCATGCTTTAATTAAACTTTGCAAAGAGAATAACATAGAACCTGGGCTGATTGAAATAATCGAAAAGATTAGATAGCTATTTAAACATTCTTCTATTCTACAAGTAAGGAGACTTTTCTATGAAACTTGAAAAAGAAATTGAGTCGAGCTTTATTCAAAAGCTACAGGATTTAAAATATAAATATCGTCAAGATATCAGAGATAAGGTATCGCTTGAATCTAACTTTAGAGAGCATTTTGAAAGACTTAACCGAGTTAGATTGAGTAATTCAGAATTTACACGTTTACGAGATAGTATAATAACTTCAGACGTGTTTGCTGCCGCTAAATCACTTCGAGAAATGAATACTTTTAAGCGTGATGATGATACACCTTTGCAATATACT
>JBKEAS010000217.1:0-5839 GCA_047972635.1 Anaerotignum sp. | reverse complement strand
TTTTATTAGTTCTTATATTTCAAATTTCAATCATTTAAACGTATTTTCTATCAACACATCTATCACAACCAATCCATTCATTTCCGAGGAAATACTGAATTTCATACCCCAACTCATTGCAATTAGGACATTGCTCAATCCCTAAATAACAATCACCACATACATCGCACCCCTTTTTTTGCCGTACACATAAATAAGCCACCCTCACTCCCCCTTGATTTCATTCTGATAAACCATCTTTTTGAATATAATTCGCACAATCATACACACTATTTGATTTTACACTCCAAAATTATCGCACTTATGCGACAGTCATGCAAAAAAAATTTTGTCTGCCTCCCCTCCATTAAGCTTCAAAATTTGTACAATCTGAATTACTTCTCTTATCGAAAAACAAGACACCGAATTATGCATTTTTGCATTAAATTCTTCTAGCTCAATCGCTAACATTTGTGCAATTTTTTCATTTGTCAGATTATTCTCACAAATTTTTTTCTGTAATGTCTTACTATCTAGCATTATATCGCTCCCTTTCTGTCGCATTTATGCGATGCTTTTATACTAGCGAAAATAAATAGAAAAGTCAACCTATTTGTAAAATTTTACATATTTTTTCGCATTGAATGCAACATTTGCACAGCTTGCTATTGCGTATATGCGATTTTATGCTATACTATTCTTATTAAGGATGAAGGGAGATTACACATGGGAGTCAGACAAAAAATTAAAGAATGTAGACAAAAACAAGGATTAAGCGTGGACGAATTAGCTGCTAAGCTAGATAAAAACCGTGCTACAATTTATCGTTACGAAAATGGTGCCATTGAAAACTTGCCCATTACCGTATTAGAACCACTTGCAAAAGCACTCAATACCACACCCGCATTTTTAATGGGTTGGACAGAAAATGGTGCCTCTTTAACAGAAAAACCCGAAAACATGAGCACGATAACAGACGAAACAATTTTTTCTCCTACCAAGCATGAGCTTAAGGTACTACTTGCTTATAGAAAGCAATTAGCAATGCAAGCGGCTGTTGATCGTATCTTGGGCATCACACCCCAAAAAAAAGAATAAAGCTCTTGCTGAGACTTAAAATTGTCAGGAATAAAAGCAACTTTACTTATATGATAATAAATATGCTCCGTATATTATTCTTGTATCTTTTATTACTCAAATTAGCCTAATCAAGCACAACCAAAAACATCTTGGCTTTGTCGGTACTCTTGATTCTCACCTCATAAGCAAAACGTGCAAAATCAAGATGGCCTTTTTGACAAATCTATTCTATTTTAAAAATATTTTCAGATCTATATCAAAAAAAAATTATTGTTAAACTAAAAAAAACAAAAAAGTCCGAATGTCTCCATACCTGATACTTTCAAGGAGTTACATTCGGACTTATATTAAAATTTACTATTTCTTAATTAGTTTAAAGCTACAAATGATATCATTTAATAATTCAGTCTGAGATACAAATTCTCGACTCGTCGTGGGACCATCCTGCACAACTGCAGAACTTAATTTAATGACATCTGAAATTCGTTGAATTCCTGAATTAACATGAGCAAAAGAAATAGACTGCTCTTCACTAATATCAACAATTTGTTGAATAATCCCAGCCGTTTTTGCTGCACTCTCAGCAACGCCATCCAATGATGTTGCCGCTTCATTTACGATATTTACACCATTTTGTACTGCAACTACAGACTTTTCAATCAATGCTGCTGTACTTTTTGCACTTTCAGCAGACTTTCCAGCCAAGTTACGGACTTCGTCAGCAACAACGGCAAACCCTTTGCCAGCTGAACCTGCCCTTGCAGCCTCAATTGCAGCATTCAATGCCAAGATATTCGTTTGGAACGCAATGTCCTCAATTACTTTAATGATTTTATTAATTTCACTTGAAGTATTGCGAATTTCTTCCATAGATTGAACCATAAGAACCATCTGCTCCATAGAGTGACCCATTGCAGTTCCAGCATCAACAGTAATGGTCTTTGCCTCATTTGCATTTTTCCCGGTTCTTTGTGCACGTTCTGAAACTTCACCGATGTGCACATTTAATTCCTCTATAGCATTTGATTGTTCTGCTACGCCCTTTGCAAGTCCCGACACTCTATCAGACACAACTTCCGAACTCGCTGATAGTTCCTCTGATACAGAACTGATTTGTACAATCGCATTGTTTAGCATACGTGCAGTATTCACTAATGCAACCTTAACTTTTAAAAATTCTCCATCAAAATGATTTTGGAATTTTAAATTTAGATTGCCAGCTCCTAATTCATTAATCAACGTAGAAATCTCATCAATATGTAACGTATATTGTTTTAATGTTGTTGTCATATCCCCCATTGAAGCTGCCAACTGCCCCACCTCATCGTCGGAGTCAACATCAATATCTACATCTAAATTGCCCTTCGCCAACTCTTTCATTGCCTCATTTAACTTTTCAATAGGTCTTGAAATGCTTGAAACAAAGTAAAAACTAAGTACAGTCAAAACAGCAACAAATAACAAAATCACTATAAGAAACTCTACTATTGATTTTGTTATTTCGCTTTCCACAGATGCACTTTGTGTAGCAATTAAGTTATCAATATCCGCACTTTCCACTTGCTCTTTCATTTGTTGGTCAAAAGCTGTTCTAGCTTGTGTTTCCATTGTTTGTAATATTACTTCTTTTTGTTTTTCCATTCGAAAAACAGAAAATCCTGCCACGAAAACCCCCGATAGAACAATTATCATGACTAAAATCACCATTTTTGTTTTAATTTTTATCGCTTTCACTTAAAGCCTCCATTCGCTGTCAAAAAACATATTACTATCAAATGAGCACTATTACGTAAATAAAATGTTCTTTGCAATTAGTATCAGAATAAATTATATCACTTATTTTTGAATTGTAAATAATATTTTAACTTAACATGATAATTTATTTTAAAAATTCCAATCTCCATAGATTATATATTAAAACTAATAATTTATATTTGATTTTTTAAATTCCTATGATATAATTCATACTATTAAAATTAACATAATTTTCATATAATATAAGTTGACTAAATTTATTTTATCTGCTAAATTTAACGTGATTTTAAATTAGATTTCCCGACTATTATTTAAAAAAGATTGATCAGAAAAGAGGGGTTTTATTGTTAGATGATTTTATTGGCATTTTTGGTGCAATTGCCGGCTCCATCAGCACATTTCTTATTGTTGAAGGCGTTCATCGATTGGGTGGTTTGCAATTTTTTTCTCACGAAGTACGAATTAAGTATCATTTGAACAGCAGCTTTAACAATTCATTATATGAAGAAGTAAAGCAGCCCTTCCGACTTGCCTATGATTTGGAAGTCTATAATAGCGGAAATATCCCAAACATCCTACACGATTTTTCTTTGGTATTCTATAAAGGGAACAGCATATCGCTAGAAGACCGACCCAAGTCTGATAAAAAAATATATAATATTCACCCTCGAGAAATTATCTCTATCAACCAGATTTTTGAAATGGACGATTTGGAAAATGACCTTGTTGGAATAACAAAAATTGTATTAAAGTACAAAACCTCAAAAAGAAAATATCAAAAATATGTAATCTACGAAGGTCAGCCTATTTTACCTGATCCCGGAAAGTAACATATCATTTTAATTCACATAAAAAGGTGCCCTATTTTAAGCAGAGCACCTTTTTTATGTTCTAATCCTTAAAATTCACTTTACATCATGTCACGCTAAACAACAACTTTTCATAATTAGGAAATGGCCAATAGTTTTCATCAACCGCTTCTTCCATTGCATCTGCAATGCTTCTTAAATTATTCATAGCAGGAATAACTGTATCCCTATAATACTCAGCCATTGCCTGCTCATCATGAATTTTTTCTGCTACCTTTAAAGCACTTTCTAATTCCTTCGTTTTATCCATAAAATCAGCACATGCATTCGAAAGCCCTATTGCTATTTCTTCTTCACTACGACAATTAATTGTGGCAGAAATTTGTCTTTTTAAATAAACTGTTTCGGCCAATTCCTTAACATATGCACTTACCGCAGGCAAAATGCTTTTCTTAGCCATATCTAACATAGTCAATACTTCAATATGAACAACCTTAATATAATTTTCAAGCAAAATTTCATAACGTGAATGAATTTCTTCTGCTGTCAAAACTCTATGTTTGGTAAATGTAGTCACATTTTTCTCCTTCAAGTAACTAGGAAGTGCATCTACCGTCGTTTTGAGATTAAAAAGACCTCTTTTTTCGGCTTCTAAAACCCATTCATCAGAATAATTATTGCCATTAAAAACAATTCGTTTATGCTCTTTCACAGTATTTTGTATCAGTTCATTTACAGCTGTGGTAAAATGATCCGCTTTTTCCAATTGATCTGCAAACTGCGAAAGCACCTCAGCAACAATCGTATTTAAAACAAAATTAGGGCAGGCAATGGAAACAGAACTACCCAACATACGAAATTCAAACTTATTCCCTGTAAAAGCGAATGGCGAAGTCCTATTTCTATCCGTTGTGTCTTTAAAAAACCTAGGCAAAACATGAACGCCAACCTTCATCATTTCTCTGTCTTTACCCGCATACACCACGCCCTTTTCAATGCTATCTAATATCTCTTGTAGCTCTTCTCCAACAAACATAGATATAATGGCAGGCGGTGCCTCGTTTGCACCCAAGCGATGGTCATTTCCAGCCGAAGCCACAGAAATACGCAACATATCTTGATATTCATCTACCGCTTTCATCAAGGCCACTAAAAACAATAAAAATCTAGTGTTTTCTACAGGAGACTCACCAGGCTCCAATAAATTAACCCCTTTATCAGTTGAAATAGACCAATTATCGTGCTTGCCACTACCATTTACCCCATCAAAAGGCTTTTCATGCAACAAACAAACCAAATCATGTTTATCTGCTACTTTTTTCATAACTTCCATAGTGATTTGATTATGGTCGCAAGCGATATTGACGGTTGTAAAAATTGGTGCCAATTCATGCTGTGCAGGTGCAACTTCATTATGCTCTGTTTTCGCTAATATGCCAAGTTTCCACAGTTCTATGTTCAAATCACTCATAAATGCCTTCACTCTAGGCTTAATCGCCCCGTAGTAATGGTCATCCAGTTCTTGACCCTTTGGCGGTTTGGCACCAAAAAGCGTTCTGCCACACATCATCAAATCTTTACGTTTTAAGTAAACAGATTTATCAATTAAAAAATACTCTTGCTCGCACCCAACTGTTGTATTCACACGATTTGTTTCCGTATCTCCAAATATTCTCATGATACGCATCGCTTGTATATTAAAGGCCTCCATAGAACGCAGAAGCGGTGTTTTTTTATCCAATGCCTGACCGCCATACGAATAAAAAGCTGTTGGAATGCATAGCGTATTATCTTTAATAAATGCAAAAGAAGTTGGATCCCATGCAGTATATCCCCTTGCCTCAAACGTCGCACGCAAACCACCGTTTGGAAAGCTTGAAGCATCTGGTTCGCCTTGAATTAATTCTTTTCCTGAAAATTCCATAATAACTTGACCATCTCCCATAGGAGCGATAAAACTATCATGCTTTTCTGCTGTAATTCCTGTCATAGGCTGAAACCAATGCGTATAGTGCGTCACTCCCTTTTCAACAGCCCAGTCTTTCATGGCATTTGCCACAATATCTGCGACATCTTTGTCTAACCGTTTTCCCTCTTGCATCACCTTACACATTACTTTATAGGTGCTTTTGGGCAATTTCTCTTTCATCACTTGCTCATGAAAAACCATAGTACCAAACAACTTAGGAACACTACCTTCCATACTTTCAACCTCC
>JBKEAS010000216.1:0-3683 GCA_047972635.1 Anaerotignum sp. | reverse complement strand
GATTGTTTTTTTATTTCTAAGCCCGAATCAATTGCTTTTATACCAATAGAACTATTTGTTAGGCCCATTATTGTTTAACACCTCCACGGATTTATTCTATTCTTGGCGTGTTACGATTACATTTTTACAGTCCTCTGAGCGAATTGCAATGACAGCCCCTCTAATTAAAAAAGCTGATGGATCACCGCTAGGGCTTGTTCCTAGGCATTCGATTTCGGTGTTTTCTATTAATCCAATATCCAATAAGCGTCGACGCATAGTTCCTTTACAAAGAAGAGTACGGATTGTAGCGCGTTCTCCGGTTTTTATATCATTGAGGGAGTTTGTATACATAGCATTTCCGCCTTTCTAAGAAATGTAAATAAGGAAACTTTTTATAAATATAGTATTTTTTAGGAGGCAAAATAGTGTTTGTCAATAAAAAAAAATAAAAGTATGCGATTTCTGTAGAAATATGTTATACTATCGTTTATAATATCAAAAAACAAACTTCCACGATCTATAAAGTGTTCGTGTTCTTTTTTAAATCATCAGAGAAATTAGAAACATAGAAAAAGAAATTTCTGATCGAAGTCTATGGAATAAAGTCAATATGTCTATATAATGCTTTTGGAATTTTAACGCTCATTTTAATAAGATATCGACATGACTGATATGTTAAGTAAAAAGATAGAAAATGTAGATAAGCGAAGCTATATTAAGAAATATGATCTTAGCTGGAATTGCTTAATACAGATGTGATGCTTAATAATATGAAAATAATAAAATTGTGAGGTTTTAATGTGAAAAATACAGATTTTTTTTATAACAATATATTTAAGCAAATACGCTTAGAGCTTGGGTATACGCAAACTGAGTATGCCAAGCTTCTTATGTGCACGCAACCACAAGTATCAAAAATTGAAAAGAACCAAAGAGTTGTTACAAAAACTATGATTGAGGCACTTTCTGAATTATATAAAGTCGATTTGAATTCTATTTATGATTTGTACGAAAACACACAAGATTTGGAAATTTCTGAAAAATATAGGAAATTATTGATTTTTGATAATCTTACAGATAGCAATATGCTTCGTGAATTAGAAAAAGAACTAGATGACCCATTGCTTGACAAAGCTTTTAACAAAGGTAGGTTATCACTAGTGAAAAATCTTTGTCATAGTGTCGTACAATGCTATTTACATGAAAATTTTGAATTGGCTGTTGAATACGCGCTTTTGAATATTGAAAAAAGTGAAGAAGAATTATATACATATATGCCAAATCTGCTAAAATCACAATTTTTCTACGACTCTATTACTGTTTTAGTTACCTCATACTACAAATTGCAGAAAACGGAGTTAGCTCTTGCTATCTGTGAGAATTTTTTCAGGCATTATGATGTAGTTTATTATAGTGATTTCTTCAAGTTGGATGCTGCGGATTCACAATATAAAAACCAATATTTATTTTTCTGTGTAGTTTATACGTATATTTTATTTGACATGAAAAACTATGAAAGAGCTATTTATAATTGCGATTATGTATTAAAAAAGTGTATTTTATTAAATGCGCATGCAATGATTACATATAGTTTGTTTTTTAAGTTTCGTGCGTATTATAAACTTGAAGATATACAGCAAGCAAAAGAGGTATATTCGGAATTTAAGTTATATTCAAAGTATTCTGGTTTTGTAGAACAGCTTATCCTTTTCACAGGATTTGATATAAATGATTATCCATTATTGTTGGAAGAATAATGAATAAAAGAACATCTGGTTTAATTACTGGGTGTTTTTTTAGATGGTGTATGCTAGTTTTGTTGACAATCATGTGATAAAATTAATGAAAAATAAAATGACTTTTATCATATAACTTTAGTAGTACGATTTATGGGAATGATATGAATTGGTTTGTTTGAAGGAAGGGAAATATATATGAAAGAAATTAAAATTTCAGAAATAAAAGGAATTAAAATTGGACATGCACAAAATTTTGAAGGTGGAACTGGTTGTACTGCCATTATTTGTGAAGCGGGTGCTGTAGCGGGTGTTGATGTGCGTGGTGGTGGTCCCGCCTCTAGAGAAACAGAATTGTTAAAGCCTGTTAATATGGTTCAGCAAATTCATTGTGTAATGCTTTCGGGCGGAAGTGCTTATGGCCTTGCAGCGGGAGATGGTGCTATGCAATATTTGGAGGAGTTAGGTGTAGGGTTTGATGTTGGCGTTGGAGTTGTGCCTATTGTTTGTGGGGCATCTTTGTTTGATTTGGTTGTGGGTGATTCAAGATGTAGACCAGATAAGGCTATGGGATACGAGGCATGTAAAGTTGCGGGGACGATAGACGTAGCAGAAGGGAACGTAGGAGCTGGAACAGGTGCTTCTGTGGGGAAGTTTTTAGGGCTGGGCAGGATGATGAAAGGTGGTCTTGGAGTTCATGCAGTACAAATTGGGGATGTCCAATGTGGGGTGGTAGTTGCGGTTAATGCACTGGGTGATGTGATTGATTATCATACAGGAAAACGAATTGCTGGTATTCTTAGTGAGGACAAAAAGGAATTGTTTCGTACAGAAGAAGCAATGTATGCAGAAATTGACAAGAAACGGGATGTTTTTGCAGGCAATACTACCATTGCTTGTATTGTAACAAATGCAAAGCTAACAAAAGATCAAGCCAATAAACTTGCGAGCATTGCTCATAATGGATATGCAAAAGCCATTAGTCCTGTTCATACTTCTGCCGATGGGGATACCATTTTTGTGATGTCTACAGGCGAAGTAGAAGTTGGTTTTGATGCTCTTGGTGCTCTTACAACAGAAGTTACGGCAAAGGCTATTTGTAGGGGTGTGAAGGCGGCTGATGCGGCATATGGGCTAAAAGCTGCGAGAGATTTTTCATAAAATATATGGGTAGGTTTGGAAAATGTCTAACTAGAGCTTTCTTAGTGGGCATTTTTTAATATGCATTCTTATAGAAGAAACGAAGAAAAAATTGCTACTAATGGAAAAATTATTAGTATTGAGGAAGTTTTAGAAGAAAATAACTTGTAATTTTTAAGGTTTTTTTGTATAATAGTTGTGTAGGAAAATTAAATATGAGATGTTCCTTGCTACGGACAAAAATTTGTCCCACCATCTCGTAAAATAAAAAACAGGGAGTTTTTTTTATGGAAAAAAATGAAAATGTAACAAAATTTTTGGTTGTGACAGCTATGGTTGCGGCACTATACGTTGTTATGACAACAGCAATTGCACCTTTGGCATTTGGAGCTATCCAATTGCGCATTTCTGAGGTGTTGGTGCTTTTGGCGTTTATTGACAAACGCTATGTGCCAGGATTGATTTTGGGTTGCTTTATAGCCAATTTATTTAGTCCATTTGGCATGATGGATGTTTTCTTTGGAACGACTTGTACGGCAGTGGCCCTTTTTGGAATTACGCATAGTAAAACCTTATTTGGCGCAAGTTTATGGCCTGTATTTTGCAATTCTTTTATAGGCGTTGAACTTTACTTATTGGGAATATCACCTTTGGTTTTCGGTATGGTTACGGTTGCTTTTGGTGAATTTTTGGCGGTATCGTGCTTAGGGTATGCCTTGTTTCGTCAGCTGATGAAAAATCCGGCATTTATGGCTAAATTGAAATTGGTTTAAAAATAGAAATCAGGGTGCCATTGATTTAAACAATGGTACCCTAATTTTGTTT
>JBKEAS010000192.1:0-13141 GCA_047972635.1 Anaerotignum sp. | reverse complement strand
CAGGTTTGCAAGGAGAAAAAGAAATCTTCAATATCCCAAAATTTTCATTTCCCGGGAAACCACAATTTGATATAACAACAAATTTTTGTGTTTTAGGTTTTGCATCTTCAAGGTCAAATTGCCCCCTTGTTTCTGTGATACTTGGCTGTTTTAGTGCCACTAACCTATCAATGAAATTTTTCATCATTGCCGTCATATTCCAAGTATAAACAAGTGTTGCAAACACCACAATATCCGAATATGTATACTTATGGATAAGCTCACCCATATCATCCTCCACGACACATTTGCCCGGCGTTTTAAACCAACACGCAAAACACCCCTTGCAATGGTTTATCTTTTTTTCCGCCAAAAAAATATTTTCCACTTCAGTTTCTGCCTTCTTCGCTCCTTTTAAAAAAGCTTTCGCTATCACGTGAGTACTACTATCCATGCCAGCTGGACTTGCATTGAATACTGTTATTTTCATCATTCTTTCTCCTTCAAACAACATGAACTTACCTTTTTTATTTTGTCCCAATTGTATGATTTTATCGGCGCTACAATAATTTCTTTCTTCTATTTCCTTAAGTAGATTATAAACCACTCAAATTTACAGTGCAATAAACGCTCCGTAGAGTCAAAAACAACGCCCAAGCCATCTAACTAAAACCTCAATTACAACAAAAATATGAGCCATTGGCAAACAAATGGCTCATATTTTAAAAATTACATTCAGTTAAGGGTCAAACAAAATATTCTATAAAACATCTTGGAATTTTACGACTGTAACATCCTCTAAACACACCAAGGCAACCTTATACACTTCGTCTTGCTGATATGATAATAGTACGCTTGATAATCCAGTTGCTTCTATTGTCTTTACAATTGCTTCTGGAATTAATTCAGCCTTTTGTGTTGCTATTAAGGTGATCTGGTTATTTTCATCCTTTTTCTTTTCAATAATACCTCTCAGCTTTTCGCCAGTGGTGTTTGTAAAATTACATAAATCAATTATTTTAGCAATGGTATCACATTCAGAAGCTGTGCAACCACAGGTTGAGCTCAAATAATACTCATAGTTACAGTTCTGTGGCATATCAATAATCCCATTGTATTGATCCACCTCCAACGTCAGAGGACAAACATCACATGCACCGCACTGATGGCAACAACTAAGAGTCTGATTTAAAATGGCTGTGATCAAACTAATAAACGTATTCATCTCTTGCGCTGTCGTAAAGGATAAATATAAGGCTTCAAGTCTGCACAAAGGCACAATCGTTTCATCTGCAAACTCCAATCCCCAAGTATTATAAATTTCAGCTGGATTTGCAGTTGTACTAGAAAGCGTTAAATCATATGGTGCATCCACAGTTGCGTCAAATTGGAACCCATTTGCCAATAAAAATTGAACAGCCTTGCCAAAGACAATTTCACAAGGACAAATAGCGCCTCCCGATTTACCTTCCGGACCTGTTGCTCCATCTGACCCTTGTGGCCCTGCAGGCCCTTGTGCACCTGTTGGACCCGGTTGGCAGCAACAACATCCCGGATCACCTTTGGGGCCTGTTATACCCTGTGCCCCTTGAGGTCCAGTTAATCCCGTGTCACCCTTTGGACCTACTGGACCTTGTGGACCCGTTGCACCTGTGGCTGCATGTATTTTATGACAACGTTGTGTAAATTAAAATGAGAATGGATAAAGCCGCTTGTTTAGCCGACTTTGTTATTCTCTACAACGGTTAGTTCTTTTCTGTTGTTTTCGATAAACTCCACTATGCGACGGTGTTGGTCTGCAAAATTGAAATCTATCGTTACGTCGCCACCCTCGTGGATATGGATAACTTTAATTAGCTCGGCAACAATACCCCGGTCAAGGCTGCATATGTTCTTGTACTTGCGGAAAGCGTCAAAGTAAGGATTTTCAGAAGTTACCCCCTGTGCCATATCCTTATTTTCTTCTTCAAGTTTGGCTATATCCTGCTTTAGCTGCTGTTCCTTTTCCTCAAACTCTTTTTTCATACGGTGGTATTCCTCACGGGTAATATCGTCGTTTTTCCAATCCACATAAAGCCCTGTGCTGATACCCGAAATCTTTTCAAGTTCCTGCTTCCGCAGTTTGATAGAAACGGTCAGCCGTTTGGAAACGGTGCGGGGGGCGGGGGCATTGTTAATGTCGTCGATAAGCTCTGTCATACCGTCAATCAGTGCAATTTGCTTTTGAATGGTTTCCAGAACAATACTTTCGAGCTTATCATTTCTTATGGAATGTCGGGTACATAACCCTGTGGTGTTATTTGTTCTGCAAGCATAGTACACAAGATTTTTTGATGTTCTGCGTCCCATTGATTTTCCGCAATCGGCACAACGTAGGAAACCGGAAAAGGTGTATAGCTGACCGGACTGTGGAGCGGTTCGCGTGTCCCTCTGCATTAGCCCCTGTGCTTTATCAAAGGTTTCTTTGTCAATAATCGGTTCGTGGGTGTTCTCAACAATAAACCATTCGCTTTCAGGTGTGTTAATCCTTGTATGCACCTTATAGCTCTTTACTTTCTGCTTTCCCTGCACCATATGACCTAAGTACATTTGATTGGTAAGAATAGCGGTAATGCTGCGGGCAGACCATAGCGGTTCGTTGTTCACAATGGCGGGATTATGGTACTTCATGCCATTTTGCCGCTTATAAGCGGCGGGGCAAGGGGTTCCCATGCCGATTAGCTTTTTCACAATCCCGTTTTTGCTCATTCCGTCACGGACAAACCAGTGAAAAATATCCTGCACAATCGGGGCGGTTTCATTATCCACAATTAAGCAATGTTTGTCGTCAGGGTCTTTTAAGTAACCATATGGTGCAAAGGCTCCGATAAACTCACCCTTTTTGCGCTTCATGTTAAAGGTTCCCCGGACTTTGATTGAGGTTTCCCGGCAGTGATTTTCATTGTACATACTCTGGATAGAAACGCCCATTTCATAAACTTCATCAGGATTTTTGTAGCTATCCAGTTTGGGAAGCTCCAAAGAGATAAACCGCACATCTTTTACAACAAATAGATGTTGCAGATACTTTTTGCACTCCCAATCATTACGGCTCAAACGCGACAAATCTTTGACTATGACACAATTTACAATGCCTTTGTCAATATCTTCAAGCATACGCTGAAAATTTTCCCGGTCGCTGTCTGTGCCAGTGCAGCCGTCGTCGATATAAATATCCACAAGCTGCATTTCTTCCTCAAGCATGAGGTTTTCCAAAAACTCGTTTAATCGTTGACGTTGGTTTTTTACGCTGTAACTTTCGTCGTTTCCGTCCTCTCTGGATAGCCGGATATACAAAGCTGCTTTCCATAGCGCGAGGATTTGTTTGGTTTTATCAAGGCTTTTTCTTACACGAGCCATTATACCTCCCGTCCTCTATAATCACATTATAATTATACCATAGTTGAGCTTAAAAGTCATTATATATGATGTGTAAGTTCATATTATTTAGACTTTTTTTAAGCTGATAAAAAAGTCTTTCAGCTTACTTTTTAGCTCGTCACCCGCAGGCTCAAACCTTACACGAACGGCACTGTCACCGCACAAAAAGCAATAAGGGTTTTTTACTTGCTCTAAATAATTTATCATTCTTTGTTCCGGGGGCAGGTTCGTATCAATCTTGATTGCCCGAATATCTACAAGCCCGGTTTTATCTATCTTTTCTATTCCTGACTGGCTCATTTCGTCCAGTTGTTTTACTGTCAACATTTGTTCCCCCTCCTTTTAGGTATTCAATACAGCATATGCAAAACCGCTTGTACGGTATGTTGTCGAAAAAAGAGGCTTTAATCGGACGGTTTTAGCAGAACCTCACGGGAATTTCACCCCTGCATGGTTCTCATGCAGCCCTACCCATTGCCTGCGACGCTTTGAACGCTCGGACTGTGGCTATAAGGGAGTATCATTATACCTTTTTGCACGTCGTCGCCCGCAAGCCGCTACACTTGCTTTGAATTGTGGTGTTGTTCGCTCTCTCTGAAATAGAGGTCATGACGCACCCAACCTATGGCTCGGCACAAAAAGAATGTATCCGATTTGCCCTATACTGCGTCGGCATTTTCTTCCGTCGCATTCTTTGTCAAGGAGCAAAAACAAGGTGAGGTCTTATACTCTGCGGAAAGGGGAGCGCAGAGTGCTTAACTCAAACCTTGAATGAAAGGACAGCCCGCATGAGTTTTGACCGCAAGCGGTCGCGTATGTCCTCGTCTATGCCGTAATAGATATTGCCGCGTTCGTCGCGGAGCTTCCGCATAGACAAAGTGGCTATGTAGCTTTCGTAATGCTGTACGATAATCTTCATAGCTTCCGGGTCGCCCTTTGTTGCAGCTATGATTACCGGGTAGGGTAACAAGCCGCGTTCGTCGTTTTCGGTGTTACCAATCATTTCAATCATAGGCGCGTTCCTCCAAATAGCGTTTTAGAAGCTCAAAAGAGCTTGTCCGTCTATACTGTACGGTGCTGCGTGGAATTGCGTATAGCTCTGCGATTTCCACGTCGCTCATTTCAAAGAAGTAGTACAGTAAGACGGCGTTGCGTTTTTCTTCCGGCAAGTTGTGCAGGGCTTCGGCAAGCAGTTTCGCGGTGATTTCCTTTCCCGCCACACAAAAGGATTGTTCAGCTTCATCATCTGCAAAATAGCTGTCATAGGTGTAAAGCTGATTTTCCTCCTG
Organism: Anaerotignum sp.; assembly: GCA_047972635.1. Taxonomy (GTDB): domain Bacteria; phylum Bacillota; class Clostridia; order Lachnospirales; family Anaerotignaceae; genus Chakrabartyella. The sequence goes on along the minus strand of JBKEAS010000192.1, from coordinate 8,453 downwards.
TGGGGACAGGTCAGAAAAAGTTACTTCGCGTATCTGCTGACGCTTTGTGTCCCTATGGGCGTTGGCTGCTTCATTCTTCAACGCCCGTTTACAGTAACCGTTAAAGGCGCAACGGATTTGCCATTGGGTACGAACAGGTTCATTCATGGTATTCACCTCCTTTCGCAACCGCGAAAACGGGTGATGATTTCCCCTTTCGTAAACCCTCAACACCTGACATTTTGGAAATGCCGAAAATGTCAGTGGATTTTTCAAAAAAACTTTTGAAAAAAACGCAAAAAAGCCCGGCTGCATAACGCAACCGGACATGAGGGAACTGTTAACAATTATATGACGATGTGTGTGTTCATATTGATAGACAGAATATTCTGTAGTTAAATTAACATTATTTTTAAATGACACATTTATGTAAAAATAAATTAAATAGATAACCTAATATCGCTGCAACAAATGCGCAGCTGTGTAGACTGTATTGCCCAACACATAAAAAATCCCTCCAAACCTAAAGATTTTGGAGGGCTAAATATTTAAGCATATTGGAACACCCGCCAAAACACCATTTTTTTTATTTGGCAGGTATAATTTTTAATGTTACCTAGAGTTTTAAAAAGAACGGAATGCAGATTATCTGATTTCCGTTCTTTTATATATTAGTCATTTTTACTTTATTCTTCTCTTTAGAAACTAAACTTTCTTAAAATGGCTATTATCATGTTACTGTACTTCCATCAGATGACTTTCTATGTTTTAAAAATAACCCTTCCTGCGTAACCAGTTGTTGTAATATTTGAAGTACCTCATTCGTCGACTGATAGATAGAAACCGAGAAACCTCCATTAATACTCATAAGAAATTGAGGTTGCGAAAAAAGTATCTGCATAGAAGAAAAATCCTTTGAAACAATCTGCTTTATGATATATGCCAGTTTATTTGGTGAGCTGTTTCTGATATTCGTATCAAAAGAAATCTCATACTCCATCGAAACTGGAATTGGAGATTCAGTTAAAAAAAGCTCACTGGGGTAGAGATAAATCAACTTCAAAGCTATACGAGATATTTTTTCTGCGTATAAAGGAAGATAAGTGCTCTCAAAATATTCTTCCAATTCCAAAAAACGTACGTCAGATGTTTCATATGGGATATAATCAATATAGTAATAATCATCTGATTTTTGAAGTAGATCTATTATTTCATACATAAGAGTTAAACCTCATCACTTTCCGAGTACCTCTCCATTTTCTCCTAACGAGGCAACTCTATCTCCGCTTTTGTTTTTTAATTTCCATTTTTTTCCACCATGTCCTATCTCGTCTTTATCAATTGTCCAGCCACCTTTTTCTTTGTAAGAAGTTTTTCCTTTAACTTTTTGGTCAAATTTCCCCAAATCCACATCTCCATTTTCATCTCTTAATCTTGAAGGAATTTCGGCTCTTATTTTGGCTATTGTACGAGCTTCGGAATTACTAAGCCAATCAGTAATAGTGTCATATAACCATGTACCCACTTCTACTGTTACACCAAGTAAGACAATAGCTCCTGTAGCAGCAATTGCAACCTGTCCAATACCTGGAATAAAATATATACCTGCAGCAATTGCCATTCGTGGCTGTATATTTTTATTACCCGAGTCATTAACTTCAACGGCATGATTAAGTAAATTTGTAAATTCAGTTTTTGTATAATAAACACCATTAATTGTCACGCCATCTTCTGTTACAAAGACGCTTCCAGTAGATGCGTTTTGAGATACCTTTTGATTAGCGGTAGAAACTTCACTTGCAAAAGCAGAAATACCTGATGTAAGTGTCATAGATAAAATCAATATAAAACTCAAAACTCTGCTTGTCAACTTTTTCATGTTTACATCTCCTTTTCAATTGTTATTAGATTATTAGTTTTCAGATAAAATTATTTAAACCATTGGAATCACCTCCTCTACATAATATATAATGACATTACAATTTATTGTAATGTCATTATATATTATGTAATAAAAACTGTCAACTATTATATGTATTATTTGTTATAAAATCATTCGATGATTGACATAATAATCTCAACGTATTATTATACTAATAGATAACATATATCATAGTTCCAAGAAAGGCAGATGGAAATGTCAAGCAAAAAAATTAATTTAAAAGTAACAAACAGAGAAAAAGATATTCTTGAAGTACTATGGAACAGTGATACTTCTTTATTAGCTTCTGATATTCCCAAATTAAACCCTTCTTTGAGTATCAGCTCTGTACAGTTAGGATTAAGAAATCTTTTAGCTAAGAATATTATTGAAGTGGCTGATATAATTCATAGCGGCACCGTACTGTCACGGAGTTATCGCCCTCTAATCAGCAGGGAAGACTTTATTAGTAATGAACTTATAAACAGCTTTAAAAGTTTAGATAGAACAATAACTACAAAAAATATTGTAACAACACTACTTAAACATGAAAAAAATGAAGCTGATACAATTAAGGAACTGGAAAAGTTATTGGAAGAAAGAAAAAAACAACTTAACCAGGAGGATAAAAAGAAAAAAGAAAAGGAGGAATAACATGTTCTTCTCACCTTCTTCACTACTAACTGTTGTCTTTTTATGCAGTTTGCTTATTATGTTTATTTGGTTTTATTTGCGTGATATAGATAGAATGGTTCAAATTGGCATAAAAGGTATTTTCATTATTATTGGCTTTATAATAATGCGGCTTATATTCCCCTTTGAATTTATCTTCTCTGATTCCTTTGCCAGCAGATATTTTATGCCAAATATTTTGGGTCTTTTACATACACCTGTAATATTTGTATCAAATAAAACATTTACAATACTTCATATTGGTTTCTTTGTATGGATAGTTGGGATAATAATAACTGCTGCTTCTACAATAAAAGCTCGCTTGCACTTTGGACAAGTTGTTAAGCAATTGCCTATATTGTCTGATTCAAATATAAATAATATATTACATACAATTACAAAAGAATATAAGAAACCTGTATCATTTCAGGTGGTTTATTCAAACTTAATTTCAACTCCTGTGCTCTATGGCTATCATTGTCCTAAAATAATCGTTCCTACTGTGGAGTTAACATATGAAGAATGGCACTTTATACTAAAACATGAGATATCGCACTATTATAATCGAGATTTACAGATTAAAATGTTTGTTCAGCTTTTAAGAATTCTCTACTGGTGGAATCCTTTTATATATCTTCTTAACACTGAAATCGACAAAATGCTTGAATTTAGGGCTGATTCAGTAGTTACTAAAAATCTGTGTGAAGAGGAAAAAACAAAATATTTAGATTGCTTACTAAAAGTCGCTAAAGGATTATCTCTTGAAAAAAACAATTATTACTCAGTGGCTTTTGAAAGTGGAAGAACCTCTGTACTTTCTCAAAGATTCCACCTAATACTTGGAAATTATAAACACTCAAACAACAAACGTTTATCAACTATTTTAATGATTATTCCATTAATTCTACTATTGTATTTCTCATTTATTGCTGTTTTTGAACCCTATTCAATATCTCCTGACCATGCCGCAAATACTGTTGAATTAACAGAAGATTCAAGTTATTTAGTATTAAATTCAAACGGCGGGTATGATGTTTATATAAACAATAATTTTTTTGCAACTGTTCAGGAGATCAAAGATTCCTATTCAAATTTAAACGTTTATCATAATTTAGAGGAGGCAAAAAAATATGAGAAAAAGAAATAAGAAACTACTACTATTCGTACCAACAATGATAGCTTTCACTTTATCAACAGAAGCATATGCTCAAACTAAATCAGCGGATATTTCATACCTTCCATCAAGTACAGTGCAGAGTGTTACTATTTCAAAATCAGGAGAATTTATTGCAGTTCCTTTTGCTGATATAAAAGGGTGGCGTTATAAAGCCGTCGATGGAAAAATGTATCGCAGACAATATAATTATTCAAAGGAAAAATGGATAGGACAATGGGAATTATGTTAGGTTGAATCCATGCATTACCATACCCGTTTAATTTATTAAAAACACATGTACAGATAACACAATCTGTGTATGTGTTTTTTCTTATATTTATATTAATTTATCTTTTTTTACAATTGTTATCATTGATATAAATCGAATAACAGAGAAAATATAGGAGCTATTTTTATCAATTATGTGATATGTATAATCATATCCAAAAAAGCGAGGTGAACAGTAAAATGTAATAGGGTGAAATAATATGAAGCGACAAGTTGAGAAATATGATTTTAAGACTTTCGGTCAAGCCATAAAAGCAGCACGGAAATCAAAGGGAATATCGAGAAACCAGTTAGCAGACCAAATGCACATTGCCCCTCGGTATATTGCGTCCATTGAAAACAGCGGACAGCACCCAAGCCTGCAAATCTTTTATGAGCTTGTTACTCTTTTAGACGTATCGGTAGACCAATTCTTTTTTCCAAACAAAGAAACGGACAAGTCCACGCAGCGCAGACAGCTTGAAAGCCTGCTTGACGATATGAGCGACAAGGGATTACGGATAGTTACCGCCACGGCAAAAGAGATTAAGGAAGTCGAAACAGAGGACGAATGAATGTCCCGAACAGAGTTGATTATTGAATGAGAAGCGTTGCAGCCTTTTGAGGATTGCAGCGTTTTTTCTTTTGCTCCTGTTTGGCAAATTTGCACTTTCAGTTGTTGTAGGTAGTAAGAGGAATGTTTCTTAGCAAGCATAGGAATCGGGTACCCACTTCCGTATTTTGCCCTGCAAAATGCTTGTTGGGAAGTATCCCAAACCCTCTAAAAACGGAAAGGAGCGGCGGCATATGAACGGACGAAAAAGAACGGTGCAAATCAAGTTTCGTGTGACGGAAGAAGAACGCACATTGATAGAGGAAAAAATGAAGCTCATACCCACCCGCAATATGGCTGCGTATTTGCGGAAAATGGCAATCAACGGGTACATCATTCAGATAGACCATACCGACATAAAAGCAATGACAGCAGAGATACAGAAAATCGGGGTCAACATTAATCAGATAGCAAAGCGCGTCAATGCGACGGGCAGCGCATACCAAGAGGACATAGAGGAAATCAAGGAGGTGCTTAATGAGATATGGCGGTTACAAAGATTAAACCTATTAAAAGCACGTTGAGCAAAGCCCTTGATTATATTCAAAACCCCAAAAAGACAGAGGGGAAAATGCTTGTGTCCTCTTTCGGCTGTTCCTTTGAAACGGCAGACATTGAGTTTGGATTTACCCTTTCGCAAGCGTTGGATAAGGGAAACAATCTCGCTCACCATTTAATACAATCCTTTGAGCCTGGGGAAGTGGATTATCAGACCGCCCATGAAATCGGGCGGCAGCTTGCCGACGCTGTTACCAAAGGGCAGCATGAGTACGTTTTGACGACGCACGTTGATAAGGGACACGTCCATAACCACATCATTTTTTGTGCGGTTAATTTCGTAGACCTCCACAAGTACAATTCCAATAAAAGAAGCTACTACGGCATACGGAACATGAGCGACAAGCTGTGTAGGGAACATGGTTTATCTGTTGTCGTTCCGGGCAAAGGCAGCAAGGGAAAAAGCTATGCAGAGTACCAAGCGGAAAAGACGGGTACAAGTTGGAAAGGTAAACTGAAAACTGCCATTGACGCGCTTATCCCGCAAGTATCCGATTTTGAAGAATTATTGAGCCGATTGGAAGCAGCGGGCTATGAAATCAAGCAGGGAAAATATATATCATGCCGCGCGCCCGGACAGGAACGGTTTACCCGTTTGAAAACCCTCGGTGTAGATTATACAGAGGAAGCCATAACAGAACGTATCAAGGGCAGACGGACACGCGCCGCTAAAGCCCCACGAACAGAGAAAAAGAGCGTTTCCCTGCTGATAGATATTGAAAACAGTATCAAGGCGCAGGAGAGCTGGGGCTATGAGCAATGGGCGAAAATCCACAATCTGAAACAGGCTGCAAAGACTATGAATTTCCTTATGGAAAACCGTATTGAACAGTATGCCGATTTAGAAGCTAAGATAACCGAACTTGCGGCGACAAGTGAACAGACCGCTGACAGCTTAAAGACCGTCGAAACCCGGCTTGCGGATATGGCGTTGCTCATTAAGAATATCACCACCTACCAAAAGACTAAGCCCGCCTATGACGGCTACCGCAGGGCAAAAAACAAGGAGCAGTATCGCGCAGTGCAAGAAAGCAGTATCATTCTGCATGAAGCCGCAGCCAAAGCATTAAAGGCGGCGCAGATCGGCAGCAAACTGCCGAACGTCACCGCCCTGCAAACAGAGTATGAAAAGCTGCAAGCGAAAAAAGAAAAGCTATATACCGATTATGGTAAGTTGAAAAAACAGGTCAAAGAGTACGATGTTATCAAGCGGAACATAGACAATATTTTACGGCAGGGCAGACAGCCGGAAAGAGGAAAGGAAGCAGAACGGAGTTAATATCCGTTTATGGTAGAAATATGATGAAAAAAATGGTAAAATACAATTATCCAATAAAGACAGGAGTTTCCAGAATGACAGGGTTTCCTATGCCGGAATATAAAACAATTTGCGCCGCCGTTGCAGGTGAAACATGGGCGGTTGAAAAGGTGCTTGAATGTTATTCGGGCGAATTAGATAAGCTTGCCACGGTCAGGAAAATGCAGCCGGACGGCAGCGTAAAAAAGGTTATTGATGAAGATGTGCGTCAAGTCCTTGCGCTGAAGCTCATGGAAGCAATTCCACAATTCCCGTTAGAAAAGGGGTGATATTATGACACGGGGGGAAATATGGAAAGAATTTTTTAAGAAAACAGTTTTACCTATTGCTATTGCGTTGTTTTTATTCTTTATGTTCAAGTCTGTATTTACGAAAAACGGAGAAACGAATTATTTTTATGTATGGCTATGCTGTGGAATCCCTTTTGGTATTCGCCGTATGTTTGTATGGCTTGTGCCACATGGGTATGACTTAGGCGGTACGGTGGGTATTATCGCTCTCAACTTCATTTTGGGCGGTATCATTGGCGGCGTTATCCTGATATGGCGACTTATCTGCGCTGCATGGTACATACCTTTGACAGTATACCGATTATTGACGGTCGGCAAAAACAGTACAATAGAAAACACTTTTAGCGAATAAACATAAACAGAACGGGGCGCAGTAGTCTTAATTGACTACTGCGCCCCGTTTTGTTGTGCGACTAATTATTTAATCTTCATCAAAATTCAAAAACTTATAAGCGGGAACTTCTAAAATATCAGCAATATCAAATAACGTATCAAGCGATACTGTCCTATCAATATTAGGGGCTTCCACCGCACCAATAAATGCAAGATTTTTGTCAAGCATTTCTGCAAGCTGTTCCTGTGTAAAGCCCTTTAGTTTTCTGTAATAGCTGATTTTTAATCCCAATTTTCTGTATTTCGCTTTATGTGCCGCTTTCAAGATACCACCCCATTTCATATATAAAATTTTACCAAATGATGCTGACTATTTGTATTTGCTGTAATACAATAATTATTGTATATCAAGCAATAAAAATTATTTAAAAAACAATTTATATTGAATGGAGGGATTATTTATGGCTGATTATCAAGCTATGTATACCGTATTGTTTCGCAGGGTTACGGCTGCGATAGAAGAATTACAAGACGTCCAGCGTCAGACAGAAGAAATGTATATATCCTCTACGTCAACAAACATAAGGCTCATTGACACTGATAAAAAAGATGATGAAGCGGCTGAAATACAATAAAGAAAGGCAGATGAAAAGAATGGATAAGATTTTAAAGGCTTTATATGAAGGTGAACTCTATCCCGCAGAACAGTATCGTCCTATGACCGAAGAATACAAAGCTTTAAGAAAGAAACATCACCAAAGTTATGAAGATTTTATAAGAAAGCTCGGCAGTCCTCTTGATGAAGAATTTATTCATATAATGGACGAACAGCTTGACGCTGTTCCATTTGAATTAGCAGAAACGTTTATTGACGGTTTCCGGCTCGGTGCAAGAATGATGATAGAAGTCTTTGAGGACAAATATCAAAAGAATGAGTAGCGGAATTATTGCGTAGTTAAATACACAAGAAAACGGGGCGCGGTAGCCAAATTTTGGCCACCGCGCCCCGCTCTTTCTGTGGGTGTTGTTTTATATGCTTGTCACGTAGTAGAACGCCGATTTTAGGGGGAAAGGTATAAAACCCTTACCCCATTAAAAACACGCTGAAAAAACCACATTATACAAGGGCTTTTTTGCCGCTATCGCGTGACATTTCCCTTTGCTTCCGCTTGCGCTCGGCGGCTTGTCTGCGCTGTATTCTTTTCCGGCAATTCGGGCAATATTGGACGCTGTTGGAACTTGACGCAAAAGCCGTATTGCATACTGTACACCGCCGTTTGTCCTCCGGCGCGTGAAGCTCGGCGTATAGCTCTTTGTCAAGGGGCAGGACGGCGGCATGAAACCAT
>JBKEAS010000047.1:0-4574 GCA_047972635.1 Anaerotignum sp. | reverse complement strand
ATGTATTGATTGGTATCACAAAAGGGCTATACCCTGATATTGCAAAATCATACAAGACATCAGCGAGCAAAGTAGAGCGTGCCATTCGCCATGCAATTGAAAGTGCATGGAAGAAAAATGGGCAAAGAGTTTATTTTGAAGTGGTTGGTTACTTATGTACGGACAAGCCTACAAATGGGCAATTCATTGCCGTATTTTCTGAATATTTCAGAATGAAACAAAATGAAGTGTCGAAAAAAATTAGTTGATTTGTCTTTATAACTTAACCGACATGAAGAATTATTCTTCTACTTTCAGTGGGAGTAGCAGAGCAGGCCCTTGCTGAAAATAAAGGGTTGCTTGCAAACCGTCGGTTATAAATATATTTGTTTTGTAAATATGCGCATAGTTTTTACAAGTATAAATAATATATTGTCCCTCTTTGCGATTGCAAAGGGGGGCTTTTGCGTAGCGTCATAGCAGAAAAGGAGTTCTTTTTGCCGTACCTTATGACATAATAATATAAAATGAGCATAAATGAGGTGAGGGGATGAGAAAGTATGCAGATGCACATTGCGATACGATGGTGAAGCTTTTTGAGGAGAAAAAGGAGCTTTTTTTAAATGATAGACATATTGATATTGAGCGATTAAAATCATTTTATGCACCATTACAATGTTTTGCAATTTGGCTGAACCCAAAGTATTATCCTATTTCTATGCGCCAGTGTATGCGTTATATTGATTTTTATTATCAGCAGATTGGAAAAAATGCTGACTGTATTGGTCATATCAATCAGTATGCTGATTTGCAAAAAAATATGAAGCAAAACAAGATCAGTGCTTTGCTTACAATTGAGGGCGGAGAGGCATTAGAAGGAGAGATTTCTGCACTGCGTATTTATCATCAATTGGGAGTGAGGTCTATAAGTTTGACATGGAATTATAGGAATGCATTGGCAGATGGCGTAGGAGAATGCGGGACGGGGGGTGGACTGACAAGATTTGGCAGAGAAGTGGTATTGGAAATGGAAAAACTGGGGATGATTGTGGATGTGTCGCATATTTCAGAAGTTGGGTTTTGGGATGTTGCTGTACTAGCAAATAAACCTTTTATTGCAAGCCATTCTAATGCACAACAGATTTGTGATGTAGCAAGAAATTTAACAGATATGCAATTGAAAATCATAGCCGAAAAGGGCGGAGTGGTTGGGGTTAATTTGTATCCGCCTTTTTTGACGAAGCAAAAATATGCTAAAATGGAAGATATCATAAAACATATAAACCATATGCTTTTGGTTATGGGCGAGGATTATATTTGTCTTGGGAGTGATTTTGATGGGATTGATTATACACCTACAGAAATAGAACAACTTGAGGATATGGAGGTGTTGTATGAAGGACTTCGACGGGAATTTGGGGTACGGATTGCTGAAAAAATTTTTTCTGAAAATTTGATTAGGGTAATCAAAGATGTGCTTGGGTAGCAGAATTAAAAAATAAGCGATTAGTCAAAGACTATCGCTTATTTTTTAATTCATGTTTTATTTGCAGTTAAAAGAACAGCAATCAACACTTGCAGAACTTTTAGGATTTGCATTGTGTGCCCTTACTTGAATAGAGTCTAAGGAACAACATTTTTTTTCAGCACAATGGTGCTTACAGTCGTTTACACTACATTGAATAGAACTATTTGATTTTGTCATAATCATTTCCCTCCTTCATGTTTACTGCAAGATTAGTATGATCATTTTTTTAAATTTTTATAATGGTATAAATTTGCTTAGAAGGAAGGTGAGATGAAATTATGAAAATATATTTTTATGATGAGGCTTGAAAAGACGTTAATTCTTGATTTCTGATATAGTTTTTGATAATATTATGAAAGAAATACAAGATTTAATTTGTAGAAGAATTGATGTTAATACATACAGTTATGAGGTGCAGAATTTATGGAATTATCAAAAAAAGCATTAAGCATCAAACCATCTAGTACGATGGCAATTTCTGCGAAGGCAGGACAGTTAAAAGCAGAGGGGAAAGACATTGTAACTTTTGGGGTTGGAGAACCAGATTTCAATACGCCTGAGCACATTCGCAAAGCGGGGATTGCGGCAATTGAAGGTGGCGAAACAAGATACACCGCAGCAGCAGGAACGCCTGCATTACGTCAAGCTGTTTGCGACAAATTAAAAAAAGATAACCAACTTGAGTATACACAAGCACAAGTCGTGATTAGCAATGGTGCAAAGCATTCTTTGATGAATGCTTTTATGGCAATATTAAATGAAGGTGATGAGGTAATCATTCCAGCACCATATTGGTTAAGCTATTCGGAGATGGTTAGCATTGCCGGCGGTACGCCAATTATTGTTCATACGAAAAAGGAAAATCAATTTATGCTAACAAAGGCTGAATTACAGGCAGCTTATACTGAAAAAACAAAGGCATTGGTTTTGACAAGCCCTTCAAATCCTACAGGTATGGTTACATCGTTAGATGATTTGAAGATGGTGGCTGATTTTGCAGTTGAAAAAGATTTTTTTGTTATTTCTGATGAAATTTATGAAAAGTTGATTTACGATGAAGGTAAAAAGCATATCAGCATTGCTTCTTTGGGTGAAGAAATTTACAATAGGACTATTGTTATCAACGGTGTTTCCAAAAGTTATGCCATGACAGGCTGGAGAATTGGTTTTGCAGCGGCACCTTTGGAGGTTGCAAAATTAATGGCTTCTTTACAATCTCACATGGCGTCTAATCCGAATGCAATGGCACAAGCTGCAACGATAGCTGCATTGAACGGCTCTCAAGATTGCGTGAAGGAGATGTGCGTAGAGTTTAAGAAAAGACGAGATTATATTTTTGAAAGAGAAGAAGCAATTCCACTTATTGAAGCATTAAAACCAGAAGGTGCGTTCTATTTATTTGTTGATGTATCAAAAACGTATGGTAAAAAGCACAAAGGATTTGAGATCAATTCGGCAGCTGCGTTTGCAACGGCATTGTTAGAGGACAAATTTGTTGCAGTTGTACCATGTGCTGATTTTGGTATGCCGGATTATATTAGACTATCTTATGCGACAAGTATGGAATTGATCAAAAAAGGTATGGACCGCATCGAAGAAATGGTAAATGAATTGATTTGATTTTTTTGAGCTATGCTTATTTTTGGGATATGGTAGGTTAGAAAATAAGCACATACGGTAAGTGAATAAAAGCTTTGGTTCAAAAGAAAGTTAGAAGCTATTTTTAATGAAAAGGAAATCTAACAAAAAAACGAGCATATTTTGGTAAGACGAGCCATATTCTGTTAGCAGAGGACTGCGAGAGGAGATGGCATGTATGGCGAAACGAAATAAGAGATTAGATAAAAGAGGACAAAAGATAATTTATATCGTTTGTCTTTCTTTTTTATGTGGCGTAATAGGAGGTGCCATTGCTGCAAATTTAATGGGCAGTGGAGCACAGTTGGAATTTGCTAGTATGATTAAGGGTGCGACTGATGCAGAAGAAACGATAACATTTGGCATGGTTTTTTGGAAATATTTGAAGTATAACATTGCTATTTGGTTTGGAGGATGGCTAAGTATGGGGCTATTTCTTTCGGGTACAGTTTTTTTGCTCAGAAGCATTTCTTTGGGGTTTGCTTCTGCGATGATGATGGTTACGTATGGGGCAAAGGGAGTATGGAGTGCGGCATTTGCTATTTTGCCACAAAATATTGTGTTAATTCCGACATATATATTTACCATGTGTGCTGCCATTTATTATATTTTGGCTTGGAAAGAAGGAAATGGAAAAAGAGCATTAAAGAGAGAGCAGAGAAGAAAGCAAACAGAATATTGCATTTTGTTTTTGACATCGGCGATATTTATTGCCATAGGAGCGGGGATCGAAGTGGCAATATACCCATTATAGAGTAGGGAATATAGGTATATTGCATGGGAATTTTTGAACAAATTGGTTTTTTAATTATAAAAAATGACGGTTTTTGTTTTTTTTGCATATTTTAGTGACTTTTTTGTAAAAAATAAGTATAGTATAGATAGACATTCAAAAATATAGCTAGACATACATAATATAAAGGGGTTTTGGTATGGATAGAATGATAAATGAATTTGCGGATTACCTAAGAGATGAAAAAAAGTCATCGGAAAATACGATGCTTTCTTATATCAGAGATTTAAAAGGTTTTAGCGTCTATATGAATGATTGTGGAATTTTTGATGTGACACATGTAAACCATACAAATATTATGGCATATGTTTATGAGCTTGAAAATCGAAAAAAAGCGAGCTCTACAATATCTAGAAATGTTGCTTCTATTAGGGCTTTTTATAATTTTCTTTTACGAAAAAACGTAGTGGTGGAAAATCCGGCGATCAATATTTCTTTACCTAAGATGGAGAAGAAGATGCCAGAAATTCTGTCGCTGAAGAAGGTAGAACAATTATTAGAGCAACCTCAAGTGACGGAATTAAAAGGAATGAGAGATAAGGCAATGCTTGAGTTATTGTATGCTACAGGGATACGGGTTTCTGAGCTTATCTCTTTGAAGGTTTCTGATGTGAATTTGTCTTTAGAATATATTCG
>JBKEAS010000276.1:0-12791 GCA_047972635.1 Anaerotignum sp. | reverse complement strand
TCTTCGCCTTCCTTAGCAACAATTTTTAGCAAAGTTCCATCAAATTCACTCTCAACTTCACTTGTCAATTTATCTGTAGTAATTTCCAATATAATATCGCCAGCTTTTACTGCTTCGCCTTCTTGTTTTACCCACTTTGTTACGGTACCTTCTTCCATTGTAAGACCAAGCTGAGGCATTTTTACTTCAAAAGCCATGATTTCCCCTCCTTATTTATTCAAAACTTTCTTCGCTGCTTTTACAATATCTGCAGGATGAGGGAAGTTTTCATCCTCGAGTGTTGGGCTAAAAGGAGAAACAACATTCAAACCGCAAACACGCTCTACAGGTGCATCCAATTCATCGAATAATTCTTCCGCAATCTGAGCAGAAATTTCACCTGCATAGCTACCTCTTTTTACTTCTTCTGAAAGAACAATAACATTATGTGTCTTAGACACAGATTTTACAATAGCATCCCAATCCAAAGGCACCAATGTGCGAAGGTCAATAACTTCTATATTTATGCCTTCTTTTGCCAATTCCTCAGCTGCTTCCAAAGCAAAATTAACTTGACGGCTCCATGTGATGACTGTTAAATCTGTGCCCTCTCTTTTCACACTTGCAACACCAAGAGGAATGGTATATTCGCCTTCTGGTAATTCTTCTTTTTTTGCATATAATAACTTGTGTTCCAAAAACATAACTGGGTCGTTATCACGAATAGAAGATTTTAAAAGCCCTTTTGCATCTTCTGCACTACAAGGTGCAACCACTTTCAAGCCCGGTGTGTGGCAAAATAAATTTTCCAAACACTGAGAATGCTGACCAGCATTTCTTCTGCCAGCACCCATAGGAAGTCTAAGTACCATAGGTACCATTGCCTGTCCACCTGTCATATATCTCATTTTTGCCGCTTGATTTAAAATAGGATCAGCAGCAACACAAATAAAATCATCATACATCAGTTCTACTACAGGACGGATGCCTCTCATTGCTGCACCTACTGCCATCCCACAAAAACCTGACTCAGATATTGGTGTATCATATACTCTATGCTCACCAAACTCTTCTTGGAAGCCTACTGTAATACCAAACACATTGCCCATTTTGCCCATATCTTCGCCAAGAATGATCACATTTTCATCTCTAACCATTTCTTCATGCAAGGCTTCACCAATGGCTTTACTGATACTTAATTTCTTACTCATCGTACAACACTCCTTTCATTGTCAGAGCTATAGACGTCTGTTGTTGCTTCTGAAGGATCAGGGTATTCAGAATTGATAGAGAACTGATATGCAGCTTCCAATTCAGCCTCTACCTCAGCCTCTACTGCCAACAATTCTTCTTCCGTTGCAACTTTTTCGTCTAACAATCTAGCTCTCATGTTAGGAATACCATCATCTTTTATTGCATCTTCCATGTATTGTGCCGGACGATAGTTTGCCGGATCTCCACAATAATGCCCTTGATGACGATATGTCATACACTCAACAATTGAAGGGCCATTCCCCTCTCTTGCAAAGTCAACTGCTTCTTTTACTGCTTCATAAACCACAACAGGATCATTGCCATCTACTGTATTTCCAGGAATATCATATGCTTTTGCACGAACGGCAATCGTCTCTGTATTTGTAACAGAATGAATATTTGTAGAAACACCATACTTGTTATTTTCACAAAGGAATACAACCGGAAGCTTCCACGCTGCCGCCATATTCACTGCTTCATGGAAAGTACCTTGGTTGGAAGCACTATCTCCAAAAAAACAAAGCGTAACATGCTTGTCTCCTCGCACCTTAGATGCCAAAGCAGAACCTGTCGCAATCGGAATGCCTGCACCAACAATACCGTTTGCACCCAAGTGATGCAAACCCTCTACGTCTGCAATGTGCATAGAACCGCCCTTGCCCTTACAATATCCGGTCTTTTTCCCAAACAATTCAGCAAGCATTTGATCAAGCTTAGCACCCTTTGCAATTGTATGCCCATGACCTCTATGTGTTGTTGCCATGTAATCATCTTTATCAAGTGCATAGCACGCACCTGCACAAACGGCTTCTTGTCCGATGCAAAGATGGATATTACCTGCAAGCATACCTTTTGTGAAGCACTCAGCTGCTTTTGATTCAAATGCTCTAATACGAAGCATCATACGATACAAGTCAATAAGCATTTCTTTAGAATATTTCTTCTTAGCCAATGAAATCACCCTTTTCCTGTTTTTAAATTCATTATCATATAGTAACATTACCATTCATTTAAAAATATTACTTGTAACTTGTCTTATCTTTTACAGTCACTCCTATCACTTGTAATACAAGTGAAGTTTGAACATAAAGCCGTATTTTTCTACGACTTCCTAAGTTACATTCTTTTGTTTCCTAATTGCTAAATAATCTTTTGTACTTAAAACTTTTATCTTTTGTAAATTTTATTATATAGTGCCGTTGTAACCAACGGCACCAAATAATACTAATTAAAATCTTGCTTTAACACTTTTTTCTTATGCTGGAACCTGTCCAATCAATTTCGGTAAGAACATGGAAATTTCAGGAATAAAGGTTAATAACAACAATGCCACAATGCCCGCAATGAGGAATGGAACAATCTTTTTGCAGATGTTTGCAACAGGAATTTCCGCCACATTACAACCAACATAAAGATTGATACCAACCGGCGGTGTAATCTGTCCAATCGCCATGTTTACTGTTAAGAATACACCTGCATGAATTAAACTTACATCGATTGCATTCAAAACCGGAACCATGATTGGCAACAAAATATAGAATGCAGAGTTTGCATCAAGGAAACAACCTGCAATCAAGAAAACTATATTAATTAACAATAAGATTGCATATTTATTATCACTTACTGAAAGTACCATCTGAGACAAATCGCTTGCAATCTGGCTTGTTGTCAAAATCCAAGCGAAAACAGCAGCCGCTGAGATGATGAACATTACTGTCGCAGAAGACACAGCAGACTCGATAAAAATACGATACAAATCTTTTAGTTTAATTTCTCTGTAAATAAACATACCAACAACCAAACCGTAGATAACTGCGATACCAGCAGCCTCTGTTGGTGTGAAAATGCCTGTATAAATACCACCTAAAATAATAACAGGAGTCATCAATCCCCAAAACGCATCTTTAAATGCTAATAATCTTTCTTTTCCGGACATTTTAGGCTGAGGGATAATGTCTTTATTCCCTCTTGAATCCCAAGCTGCAGCAAAATAGTATGCTACACCAACCAAAATTCCAGGAATGATACCTGCTGTAAACAAGGCTCCTACGGATACGTCTGTACAAGATGCATAAACCACATACGCAATACTTGGAGGAATAATAATACCAATTGCTCCTGAAGCACTAACCAATGCAGCAGGCATATCCTTACCATAACCAGCCTTAACCATAGCAGGAATTAAAATTGGTCCAATTGCCGCAACCGTTGCAGGACCAGAACCAGAAATCGCCGCAAAGAAACACGCCACGATAACAACAACAGCCATTAAGCCACCTTTTCTGTGACCAACACACGCATTAGCAAAGCTAATCAAACGTCTAGAAATACCGGCATATTCCATAATACTACCAGCTAAGATAAAAAATGGAATTGCAAGTAGCGCAAACTTTGCCGTACCAGAGTACAAAATACTAGGAATAACTGAAAGTGGGAAGCCACCATACATAAGCCCTGCCGCTGCCGACAAGCCAAGTGAAATCGCAATAGGTACATTCAAAAATACTAACAAGAAGAATAAGCCAAAAAGAATTAATGTCATCATGCCTCTGTACCTCCTTGTTGATCTTCATTCCACAAAGTCTTTACTTGTAAAACACCTGCTTGAATAATACGAATAATAACAAATGCTGCACCCACTGGCATAGAAAGACCCTGCACATATTGAGGCATTCTTAATACAGGCGTGGTTGAGCCCATTGTGATCTGTCCCTGAACCATGATAATACCATGATAAAGAAGAAGAGACATAAATGTCAAACTACAAATCACACTAAACAAAACAAACATCGCTTTTGCCTTACCATGAAATAAATCCACAATAAAACTCATACCTAAATGAGCATTTCTTTTAAACCCAGCCGCAACACCTAACATTGTTACCCAAACAAATACTGTAACCGTCAATTCTTCCGTAAAAGAAAATGAATTTGAAAAACAATATCTGAATACAACATTAAGAAAGTTCATGATTGCCATATACGCCATCATTAAAATGATGATTGTTTCTTCAAAATAATCAAACATTTTCCCTAGCAATTTCATCCTTCTTCACCCTTCCTCTGTTTCTTACTGCGATTATTAAGCCAAAATTATACTATTTTTTCAATCATCATTTAGCCTATATCGTACCTTTTTTCTTTGGTTTTTGCAAAAAAAAGGGGCAGGACAGTTGCTTCCTGCCCCCTCATCATTGCTGTTTTTCAAGGATTTGATTATTCAACTGTGTAACCAAAAGCTGCAAATGCATCCTGACCAAATTCAGCAACATATTTTTCATATACAGGTGCAACAACTGTCTTCATTTCTTCGATTGCTTCTGGAGACAATTCGTTAACTTCTACACCTTCTGTTTTGAACTGTTCGATGATTTCAGCATCCATCTCTCTAGACGCTGTAACCTGAGCCGCACAAGCTTGAGCACCTGCTGCTTCAAAAACAGCTTTATCTTCATCGCTTAAAGTGTTCCAGATATTTCCACTAACACTCAAAACGATAGGATCGTAGCAATAGTTCCAGATTGTCATGTATTTCTGAACTTCCTGGATTTTTGCAGTTCTGATTGTGTCATAAGGATTTTCCTGACCATCAATTGCTCCCTGCTGTAAAGCTGTGAAAACTTCACTAAATGCCATCTGTGTAGGGTCAGCACCTAATTCTTTAAATACATCTACTAAAATGGAGATAGCAGGAATTCTAATTTTCATCATTGCCAAATCAGCTGCAGATGTAATAGGTGTTTTGTTGTTTGTGATCTGACGGAAACCGTTTTCACCAATACCAACAACGTGTGCACCCTTTGCAGCGATTGCATCCTTGATGAAAGCAGAACCTGCAGAACCTTCGTTAAAGATGTATTCATCAACGCTGTCATAACCGTTAGGGAATAACCAAGGCATACTAATTACAGACAATTCAGGTACTACATTGGAGATAATCATAGAAGAATGAAGATCAATGTCTGTTGTGCCATTGAATAACATTTCAACACCCTTTGTCTGATCCCCTGCTGCTAACTGTTCGTTAGGATAAATTGTAACTGTATATCTACCTGCTGTGCCTTCTTCAACCAATCTTTTAAATTCCTCTGCACCAACCATCCACACGCTGGTTTCAGATGTTGTTACTGCCATCTTTAAATCGATTGCTTCTACTTCGCCACCTGCATCTGCAGCATCTTGTGTGTCAGCACTACTGCCACAACCTGCGATGCCAAATGCCATAACAGCACACATAATACCTGCTAAAAATCTTCTTTTCATTTTAATGAACCCTCCTCATTTTTTGTTTGGACTTCTCCAACTTCATTTACTCACTATGAATGATCCTATCCTCCATAGTTTCTCTTTTGTTTTTTTGAATATACGCACGATGGCATATATTCTTTATAAAAAGTCCCATACTTTGGTTTACCCATTTCTGTTTCCTCTTTATTTCAGTAAGTTTTTTCAATTATTTTTATTAGCGACCATTAAAATACGCAACATGATAATACGTATTATCGCTAAACAAATAATCCTTCGCCCATTTTGGCTTTTTCTCAACCAAATATGTATATAGCTCAAAATGTTCCTCTGCCAAAACGGATAACGGTTTATCAGTCAAGCGTGCAATTTCTTCCATATAATGAAAGAATATATCTTGACAGTTTAACATTGCATTATACAAAAATATGTTTTTTGTTGCTTGTATCACAGTCATATGAAATTCAAAATCATATCTTGTAAATGCATTAATGTCATTTTCTCTGGCCGCTTCTTGCATTTTTGCAACCAAGTCTTTTAAAATAGCCTCATCTTCTTTTGTTGCTCGCCTTACAAAAAATTCAATTGCCTTAAATTCAATTGCTTGACGAAATTCAAAAAATTCTTTAAATTCTTCACTTGTAATATCAGAGGTCCTCATTCTTTCTGCTTGTTCTTCTTGCGTTGCAGTCTGTAATGGGTTTCTATGCACGAAAGAACCCACGCCCTGCATTGTGATAATAATTCCACTTCCTTGCAAGTTTTGCAAAGCCGCCCTGACACTAGTCCTACTCACACCAAAAGAAGTGCAAAGTTTATTTTCTGAAGGTAACTTATCTCCAACTTTCCACTCTTCATTTGTAATTTTGTGTAAGATTTGATTGTAAACTTCATCACTAAGTGACATTTTACCCTTATAGTAATCCATGATTTTCTCCCTCAATCCGTTATATGTTATCTTTCCATTTGAAAACAATTATGAAAACTTAACACATTCTTTTCAGGGTGCGTTCCTTCATAATCTAACCTTTGTTATAACACTAATTTGCACCATGTATTACTTGTGTTATAACTTATCATACAACCTAAAGAATTTCAATTCCCGAATTGTACAAATATTGATACGAAAATTAGTGTATTTTTCCACAAAACCAAGTTTTATTTTATTTTCATAGCAGAAACACTATCTTTGGTTCATTTTTGAAATTAATATTGTTCACACTGCACTAAAATAAATTTTTACCGACACAAAGTTCGTCAAAAAACATGTAATAATTTTCCATATCAAAAAAAATCATTTATAATTTCATCACCCATAATTTTATAAAAAAAATATCCTCATAATACTAATTATGAGGATATTTTAGAGATTGTCAATAAATTATTTATAATATTTAACAGCCGAATCAAAAAGCTTCATATCATACTTACCATCCACATTTTGATACAAGTTGCTACCAATGCGTTCAGAATGTCCCATTTTCCCAATTACTCTACCATCAGGAGAAATCAAACCTTCAATCCCACAAACCGATCCGTTAGGATTGAACTGGATATCACTGGTAACATTTCCAATATTATCAACATACTGTGTTAGTATTTGGCCATTTTTTGCTAAATTTTTCACCAATTCAGCATCAGCCAATATTCTACCCTCTCCATGAGAAATCGGCACAGTAAAAATCTCATTGGGCTCCACATTCATCAACCAAGGAGAGTTATTAGAAGCCACTCTTGTACGAACAAGTTTTGATTGATGACGTCCGATGGTATTATATGAAAGAGTAGGACAAGTTTCATCTGTATCCATAATTTTTCCAAAAGGCACAAGCCCCAGTTTAATTAAGGCTTGAAATCCATTACAAATACCACACATCAACCCATCTTTTTGCTCTAACAGTTGTGTTACAACTTCCTTGATTTCCTCATTGCGGAAAAACGCAGTAATAAATTTCCCAGAACCATCAGGTTCGTCGCCACCCGAAAATCCACCTGGAATAAAAATCATCTGGGAATTTTGCACTTCTTTGACAAATTGTTGTATCGAATTCGAAATACCCGTTGCGGATAAATTGTTAATTACAAAAATCTCCGCCTTTGCTCCAGCTCTTTCCACCGCTTTTGCAGAGTCATATTCACAATTTGTTCCCGGGAAAACAGGAATGAGCACTCTAGGCTTTGCAAAAGAAGTATTTGCTTTAAATGTTTTTTCTGTTTTATAGGTAAAAGTTGGAATTTCTTCTGTTTTTGTTTCAATGTTACAAGGAAAAATTTCTTCAAGCTTCCCTTCGTAAATTTCATATAATTCCTTCATTAAAACTTCTTCATCGCCAAGCTTCATCGTTTGCTGCTCTGTTGTTTCTCCAAGAAGAATACCCGCCTCAACATCTGCAACCATCTCCAACACAAAACCACCGTATTGATAGCCAAAGATTGTCTCAAAAGAAATCTCCTTCGCAAAAGTAAAACCAAATTCGTTGCCCATTGACATTTTTAAAATGGCTTCTGCTATACCGCCATACGTTAGCGTGTATGCACTTTTCACCTTTCCGTCTCTCATAAGCTTTGTAATGCAATCAAAATTTGCTTTCAAACTGTCAGCCGTAGGCAATCCATTTTCATCATACTTAGGCAAAAACAACGCCACTTTATTCCCAGCGCCTTTAAATTCCGGAGAAATAATATTTCCAATTTCCTCTGTCGTTACCGCAAACGATACTAAAGTTGGTGGCACATCAATTTGCTCAAAACTACCACTCATAGAGTCTTTTCCGCCAATGGCTGCAATTTCCAATCCCTTTTGTGCCATAAACGCACCTAATAACGCTGCCAAAGGCTTACCCCAACGCTTTGCATCTTTCATAGGCTTTTCAAAATATTCTTGGAAAGACAAATACACATCTTCAAATTTCGCACCAGTTGCAATTAACTTTGCCACCGACTCTACAACCGCCAAATATGCACTATGGTATGGGCTCGCTTCTGCGATAAACGGATTGTAACCCCAAGCCATCAAAGAACAAGTTGTTGTATCTTGCTTTTCAACAGAAATCTTGTTTACCATAGCCTGAATGGGCGTACGTTGCATTTTTCCACCAAAAGGCATCAAAACAGTCCCTGCTCCTATGGTAGAGTCAAAGTTCTCAGAAAGACCTCTCTTGGAACAAACATTCAAATCTCCTGCGAGTTCCTTAAGTCCTTCTTTGAAATCGGCAGGAATGCACTTGCCAAATGGTTTTGGCGATTCAGGGGCAATATTTATATGCTTTTGTGCACCATTCGAGTCCAAAAACTGACGTGAAATATTTACAATTTCTTTCTCATTCCACTTCATAACCAAACGTGGCTCTGCTTTCACTTTTGCAACCACAGTTGCTTCCAAGTTTTCGCTATAAGCCAATTCTTTAAATCGTTCTACATCCTCTGCCGCAACCACAACTGCCATTCTTTCTTGCGATTCGCTGATTGCCAATTCTGTCCCATCAAGGCCTTCATATTTTTTCGGCACTGCATTTAGGTCAATCTCAAGTCCGTCTGCCAATTCGCCAATTGCAACGGAAACACCACCAGCTCCAAAGTCATTACATCTCTTAATGAGCTTCGACGCTTCCGCATTACGAAACAATCGTTGTATCTTTCTTTCTTCTGGTGCATTACCCTTTTGCACCTCAGCACCGCAGCTTTCCAGAGACTCTACCGTATGCGATTTAGAAGAACCCGTTGCACCTCCACAGCCATCACGGCCTGTACGACCACCTAAGAGGATTATAATATCACCATCCATAGGTACTTCACGACGAACATTCTCCGCCGGTGCTGCACCAATGACTGCACCAATTTCCATTCTCTTTGCCACATATCCCGCATGATAAATTTCATCTACTTGGCCTGTAGCCAAACCAATTTGGTTACCATAAGAGCTATAGCCCGCCGCCGCCGTGGTGATAATCTTACGTTGTGGCAATTTTCCAGCGATGGTTTTAGAAACCGCTACCAAAGGATCACCCGCCCCAGTTACACGCATTGCCGCATAAACATAAGAACGTCCAGATAAAGGATCACGAATTGCACCCCCCACACAAGTTGCCGCTCCACCAAAAGGTTCAATTTCTGTAGGGTGATTATGCGTTTCATTTTTGAATAATAGCAACCATTTTTCCATCTTGCCCTCAATGTTTACATCTATTTTAACAGTGCAAGCATTGATTTCTTCCGACTCATCAAGTTTTGTTAGTTTCCCAGATTGCTTTAAAAACTTAGCAACAATGGTTCCCATATCCATCAAATTGATAGGCTTGGTACGGCCAATTGCTTCTCTTGTTTTCAAATATTCATCGTAAGCAGACTGTAGTAAATCATCTTCAAATGTAACGTCATCTATCGTCGTCAAAAAAGTCGTATGACGGCAATGATCCGACCAATATGTATCAATCATTTTAACTTCAGTGATACTAGGATCTCTGTTTTCTTCTTTAAAATAAACCTGACAAGCCTTTGCATCATCCAAATCCATAGCCAATCCAAAGTCTTTGATCAACGCTTCCAAGCCAACTTCATCCAAAGCAATAAATCCCTCAATTGTAGCAACTTCCGTTGGAATTTCATACTTCATCTCCAAAGTTTCAAAAGTGGCTAATGTCGCTTCTCTGGCTTCCACAGGATTGATTAAATATTTTTTAATCGCTAAAATTTCATCTTCTGATAAATTTCCATATAATGCATAAACCTTTGCTGTGCGGACCAATGGTCTTTCTTTTTTTGAAATAATCTGAATACATTCTGCCGCCGAATTGGCTCTTTGATCAAATTGCCCAGGTAAATATTCTACCGCAAACAAAACTGCATCATCCTTAGGCAATGTTTCTAACAAGTTATCAAGCTGCGGTTCGGAAAATACAGTGGTTTTACAATCTTCAAATAAATCCTTCTCAATGTTTTCCACATCATAACGGTTGAACAATCTTAAATCCGTTAAAGCTTTGATGCCCAACAAATTTATGATATCTTTACGCACAGAATTGGCTTGTGCTGCAAGTCCTATTTTTTTCTCCACATAAATTCTGTAAACCATATTTACACCTCCGCTTGTAGTGCTTTTTTCCCAATGTCATTTCTATAATATGCATTTTCAAATTTCACTTTTTTTACGGTTTCATACGCTTTTGTAATGGCTTCTTCTAAAGAATTACCTACTTCAGTTACCCCTAATACACGCCCACCAGCCGTTACCATGGCGCCATCTTTCATTTTTGCCCCTGCAACATAAATCTGATTATTATTTTCAGGTAGTGTAATCGGAACACCCGTCTCATATTTCCCTGGATAGCCTTCTGAAGCCATAATCACACAACAAGCAGATTTATTCCCAAACTTAACTTCCGCCTCTGCCAAAGTACCCTCGGCAATATGTTGCATAATAGATAAAAGATCGCTTTCCAAAAGAGGTAATACAACTTGTGTTTCGGGATCGCCAAATCGACAATTGTATTCGATTACCTTTGGACCATTTGTTGTAAGCATAAGCCCAAAATACAAACAACCTTTAAACATTCTATCTTCTTTATTCATCGCTTCCATAGTAGGAAGGAAAATTGTCTGCATACATTCTTTTGCAGTCTCATCCGTATAATAAGGGTTTGGGGCAATTGTTCCCATGCCGCCTGTGTTCAAACCTCGATCGCCATCCAAAGCTCTTTTGTGATCCATGGACGAAACCATAGGAACCATGGTTGTGCCATCGGTAAAAGCGAGAACAGAAACCTCAGGACCGGTAAGAAATTCCTCAATTACGATGTAATCACCACTTGACCCAAAAATCTTATCTTCCATCATAGAACGCACTGCATCCTTGGCTTCCTGCCTTGTTTCTGCGATAACAACACCCTTGCCCAAAGCCAAACCATCCGCCTTTACAACAGTCGGAATGGGTGCTGTTTCTAAATATTCTAACGCCTTTTGCATATCATCAAAAACTTCATACTGCGCCGTTGGGATCATATAATTTTTCATCAAATCTTTAGAAAAAACTTTGCTTCCTTCCAAAATAGCAGCCCTCTTATTAGGTCCAAAACAAGCAATTCCAACTTCTTCCAAAGCATCTACAACACCTAATACCAAGGGATCATCAGGGGCAACAACTGCAAAATCAATTTTATTTTCCACTGCAAAATCAACAATTTTTTCTACATCGTTTGCACGAATATCCACACAAGTTGCATCTTCTGCAATGCCTCCATTACCAGGCAAAGCAAAAATTTCTTCCACACTTTGGTTTTCTCTGATTTTTTTCACAATGGCATGCTCTCTACCACCACCGCCAATTACCATAACCTTCATCTTGTATACCCTCCCCTTCTTAGTGATGGAACAAACGCATACCGCTAAATGCCATGACCATATCATACTTGTTACAAGTTTCAATTACATTATCATCTCGGATCGAACCACCAGGTTCCGCAATATAAGAAACACCGCTTTTTGCTGCTCGTTCAATATTATCTCCAAATGGGAAAAATGCATCACTTCCTAAAGAAACACCTGTGATTGTCCTAAGATAATCTTTCTTTTCTTCGCTTGTAAACGGTACGGGTTTTTCGCTGAAAAATTCCTGCCATACACCCTCCGTCAGTATATCCTCGTACTCATCAGAAATATAGGTATCAATCGCATTATCTCTATTGGGGCGAGATATTGTAGATAAGAAAGGTAGGTTTAGCACCTTTTCTGCCTGTCGTAAGTGCCAAATATCAGCTTTACTGCCTGCTAGGCGGGTACAATGGATACGAGATTGCTGACCCGCACCAACACCAATAGCCTGTCCATCTTTTGCAAAACAAACAGAGTTAGACTGGGTATATTTCAAAGTAATCAAAGCTACAATTAAATCCCTTTTTGCATTTTCAGAAAGGTCTTTGTTTTCAGTTACAATGTTCTCCAAAAGAGATTTTTCAATTTTAAAATTATTTCTGCCTTGTTCAAAGGTAATGCCAAAAACTTGTTTTATCTCTTTTTCTTCCGGAACAAAATCGAAATCAATCTCCACTACGTTATAATTTCCATTTCTTTTGCTTTTTAAAATTTCTAATGCTTCGTCTGTATAGCCAGGAGCAATAATACCATCTGAAACTTCTCTTTTGATCAGTGTTGCCGTTACCGCATCACAAACATCGCTTAATGCAATCCAATCTCCAAAAGAACACATACGGTCTGTCCCTCTTGCCCTTGCATATGCCAAAGCAATTGGGGATTGGTCAAGCCCTTCCAAATCATCAACAAAGCAAGCCTTCTTTAATTCCAGACTCATCGGTGTTCCTA
>JBKEAS010000304.1:0-3429 GCA_047972635.1 Anaerotignum sp. | reverse complement strand
AACGGTGGCCCTACGATAAAAACCAAATCTTCGTCCGCCCATTTTGGAATGCCCATCTTTTCTTGCATATGTTGTGCTGAGCGAATAACCCCTTCAGCAGAGTCTGTTAATGTGCCATCTAAATCAAATAAAATAATCTCTTGTTGTAATTTTCCCATATTCCGCTCCCAGTCAATACCCTTTTTTTACCAAAAAATCAGTATCGACCAAGGAAAGCACCTCCTCTACACGTTTCATTCAGTTTTTTTTAGTTTACTCCAAATTATAAAATACTGCAAACAAAAATCCCCTTAAAAAACATTTAAGGGGTATCTTCTAATAAAACTTCGGCTAAAATTTTTGCCAAAGGTTTCATTGCATTTTTTGCTTCTTGCTTTGTGTTTGTTTGCGCTCCCACCTCGATGAGTGCGGAACGTGGTGCGTAGTGCAAAATAAAGCGATATGGATTTAAAAACATTTTTCTCATAAGCCCTGGGTATTCTTGTTCGCCCAAGGTACGCATTTGTAGGCTAAATGCCAAGTTTTCTTTAATATAGTTGTTCTCTAGCCAAGAAACCGGTTCAGCGTGACCATTTGTGTTCAATCTGCAAATACCATTTACAAACATAACTTGTGCCGTATCCTTCCCATCAACCTCAGTCACAAGCCTTACATTGTCAGGCACACCGTCCCTATGCAAATCAATGACTACCTCAATGGATGGATTTTGTTTTAAAATTTCTTCCACTGCGGGACCACTTCTTTCATACGCACCCGTTCGCTGCCCAACGCCATTAACAACGTCGTAAACACCCACATGATGCAAAACGCCAATTCCATAATCTTCTTCAAGAATACGCTCCAATTCATTTGCCACACCAACAATCCCCTCGTCAAGCCCCTTGGACATATCGCTGTCGCTATAGTTTTCGCTTGTGTGCGTATGAAAAATCAATATTTTCGGCTCTTTTGTGGTCTGCTTTATCGAAAAATCCATCGCCAATGCCTCATCCACGTTGATATCCCCTTCAATAAAAACCGTCCTAGAATCCACCGTATATAAGCTTTTTAGGTAAGAAAAGTCCCTCAGCTGTGCAATGACTTCCTCCGTAATACCCAAACCCTCACCTTTGCTATGTATGACGCTTTTCCCCTCAAATTCCACATCTTTGACGCCCCAAATAGCAACGGGTGTACTTTCATCTGTCGTTTCTTGTTTTGGTAAAAAACCCTGTACTGACAAAAACCCATTGGCTACTTGTCCCGGCAAAGCCTCTGCCAAAAGCCATCGTCCTCCACCCATCTGCAAAAAAAACGGCATGGCTAACAGAAACAGCGAAAGTCCAAAAAGGCTTAGCCCAAGCTTTGCTTTGCCACCTTTTTGCTCCACCGCAACCGCCTCCCTTCATACAAAGTTTATGCCCAAAAAAATGTGCATAGAACTTCAAAGTCATCTGGGAAAATAAATTTTTTCAAAAATAAAATGAGAGGAAAATGCAATTTCATGTTAAAATGGTATGACAACCCATACATTGATTGAAGGAGATTTTATGGAGCTTAAAACAAAATTTTTTCATGAACTTACAACATCCCAACTCTACGAAATACTAAAAGCAAGGGCAGAAATTTTCATAGTGGAACAGCAGTGTGTCTATCAAGATCTGGATGAAAAAGATTATGACGCCTTGCATATATTCTGCGAAACAGAAGGTAAGGTTATTGCTTATCTTCGGGCATACAAAAAAGAAAATGATAACCATACGATCCAGCTTGGTAGAGTCTTAACCCTAACACATGGAACAGGGCTTGGTAGAACCATTCTAAAACATGGCATTGCAGAAGTATGTCGACTTATGGATGCAAAAAAAATATGCATAGAGGCACAGTCCTATGCGATTGGATTTTATGAAAAAGAAGGTTTTAAAGTCTCCTCTGACGAATTTTTGGAAGACGAGATCCCTCATGTAGAGATGGTATTAGCACTTTAGATACTGCACGCACTTGCGATAAATACAAAAAAGCCCCCGCAAAGATAGAAAGCGGGGGCTTTTAATATACAGTTATAACGTATGCATCAAAGAAACAAAATTATCTCAAATTTGCTTTGATTACATCACCAATACGTTTGATGCCTTCTTCGATTTTTTCTTCAGGCATACAAGAATAATTCATACGGAATGTGTTTTCATGTCCGCCGTTAGGGAAGAAACCGCCACCAGGAACATAAGCAACTTTTTGTGCCAAACACTGAGAAGCTAATTCTTTTGCATTCATGTATTCAGGCAATACTACCCATGTAAATAGACCACCATCAGGATGTGTCCATGTGCATTCTTTAGGGAAGTTTTCGTCCATAGCCTTTAACATACAATCACGTCTTTTGCGGTATACGCTTTTGATTTTTTCAACGTGTTCATCCAAGTTATACATTTCCAAGTAAGTATTTGTTTCCAACTGGGAAATAGTAGATGCCTGAAGGTCACAAGACTGTTTGATAAAGTTATATTTTTCTAATATTTTTTCTTCAGCACAAACCCAGCCAAGTCTATAGCCAGGAGCTAAAATCTTAGAGAATGTACCTAAGAAAATTACAAGACCCTTTGTATCCAAAGATTTCAAAGAAGGCATATTTTCGTTTTCAAAACGTAATTCACCATAAGGATTATCTTCAACAACAGGAATTTCATATTTGTTGATAATTTCCATGAATTTTTCACGTCTTTCCAATGTCCATGTTCTGCCAGATGGATTTTGGAAATCAGGGATAACGTAGATCATTTTTACGTTTTCTGTGGAAGCCAAAACTTTTTCTAATTCTTCCATAATCATACCGTTGTTATCTGTAGGGATTTCTTTAAAATTAGGTTCGCAAGCTTTAAACGCATTCACAGCACCTAAGTAAGAAGGGCTTTCTAATAATACAACGTCGCCTTTATTTAAGAAAACACGAGCGGAGAAATCAAGACCCTGCTGAGAACCACTGGTAACCAATATATGATCAATATCTGTATCAATATTGTTCTTTGCTTTCATTCTGTCTGCAATTTTCTGTCTAAATGCAGGAATGCCTTCTGTTGCAGCATATTGTAAAGCAACGCGACCCATTTCATCCAATGTCTTTACAGCCGCTTCTTTCATCGCTTCCACAGGGAATAATTCAGGAGCAGGCATACCACCCGCAAAAGAAATAATATCTGGCTGAGATGTAAGTTTTAGCAACTCTCTAATTTCAGAGCCTGTCAAAAGATCCATTCTATCTGCAAAACGTACCATGGGTTTTTCCTCCTTATAAATAAAACAAGATTGATATCTGCCAAAAAAGGTATATTTTAATAAAATCATGAACAAATCAGCTAAAATATTCCTCTTTGTTCTAATTAAAGCACAAACAATTCACAAAGTCAATGTCGTTTTTTTTCAAAGTCCAAACAAAAATCACCATGAAAAGAG
>JBKEAS010000301.1:0-1856 GCA_047972635.1 Anaerotignum sp. | reverse complement strand
AATTGGAATTGCAGGAAAATGCATTTATGAATGCAGTTTTGATTAGCTATGGTATCCCTTTGATTGGTTTTTTTGTGGGGCTATTTTTTGGACAGTATGTGTTGAGTCCTATCATTCCTTTGCCTGACAGTTTGGTTGCATTTTTTACAGGATTTATTTGTATTTTAATTTGTTATGGATGGATTAGAAGCCAGAATGCTAGATGGGAAGCCGGAAGATATCTGCCTATGGCAGTCCGTTTGACTACAGAAGGGTATGGCGTAACGGAATAAAGTTTTACGACTTAAAAGATAAGGCAATAACGTATCGCATACATCTTGTTCTTTATAAGATGTATGCGATTTTTAATGATTGCACCATCAAAAAAGTATAGGCATTGAAAGTTTAAAAAACTGCGTATAACTCTGAACCATTGTCCCTCTTTATCATATAATAAGAGGGAGAGGGGCTGATTTTATGAAGGAGAGGGCAATGGCCCTTTATACAGAAGGCGAAAATTGTTCCCGTGCCATTTTGCGGGCGGCATCAGAACAGTATAAATTTCCTCTTTCGCAAGAGCTATTGGATAGTTGTAATGCAATGAGTGCAGGATTTTGTATTGGCGGAATGTGTAGTGCGATCATAGCTGGTGTGATGGTTTTTGGAGTTTTATTTCCTGCTGATGAAGCGAAGCAAAAAAGTTTGATTTTATTTTGTAACGTGCAAGACAGATGGAATTGTATGGACTGTTGCAAGCTTTCTACAAAGCGAGATAATTGCAATGATTTGATTTGGGAAATATCTGCTATAATAGAGGAGATTATTGACGATTAGAATAAAAATGGCATGAACAAATTTCGTTCATGCCATTTTTATTTCCTAATTACTTTAGTTTGGGGCGTCTGGAGAAGTGTCGTTTGGCTTTAATTCAGTGATACTTAGTTGTGTTATTTCATGTTTGTTTTTTTCTTGGAGTTGCAGGTTTTGTTGCAATTGTTCATTTTCTTTTCGCAATGCCAAAAGTTCATCTTCCATTTTGGAAACTTGTGCCATCCAGCGTGCATTTACGGAGGTAATTTCCTCACTTCGTTGTGCCAAAAGGGTGGATAATTCCTCCAATTCTTGTTGATGGGGGTTTGGTGAAGGGATGGAGGATTGATTTTGCTGCAATGTTTTTGTGGTAAATGCAGGTGTTTGTTTTGTTGGGTCATTTTGTAAAGCTTGTGACGCAAAGTTTGGTTCAAATCTTGCAGAAGGAATGTGGTCTTTTTTTTCGAAATTTGAAAATGGGGTTTCTGTTTGAGTTTTCACGAAGCTTTGGTTGATTAAAAACGGGGAAAAATTTCTTGATAAATCTCCATAAGTTTCTGTGGCGTTTAACGTAAGGTTGTCTGCGCCCAAAAGCTCACCTTTTGTGCACTGCGTAGGGAAATTTCCGGTATAACGCTCAATTGCTCCAAAGCTTGCACCGCCATTGTCGGAGATGCAACGTAGAGGCTGACCATTTGCAGTCCACATCAAAATTAGTTTTTGGTTTTCTAAGTAAGCAAGACAATTAGCGCAATTTGAGTCTTCCCAAAGTACACGGGGAGTGCTGATTGCTGAGGTTTGCTTGTATTGATAAATCACTTGTGTTCTAAACATATTTCTTACGATATAAAAAATATGGATACGTTCGTTATCATTTACAATAGAGATATCGATATAGTTTGACTGGGTTTGAATGATGGGTGTGAGGCTACCCATGGTATATGGGGAAAGGAGCATTTCTCTTGCACTCCAAATATTTTTGGAAGTTCTGTAGTACAAAATGATATGCTCGTTGCTGATACGTCGGGCGAGAAAAACGGTTTTCCCAAATGGAATAAAGCGATCAA